>CAZRDS010000025.1:0-10281 GCA_964598895.1 uncultured Gammaproteobacteria bacterium
TGCGGCCTCCTGCTCCCAAAGCAGGCGCTCTAGCCAACTGAGCTACGCCCCGACTCTTTGCACAATGTGCGAGGATAGTAGCGGGAAATGAAGAACTTGCCAAGTTCCGGGTTCTCGGTCGTTCATTACACAAGCGGTCTGCTTTTGAAACGGTCTGATGAATGCTATGCTACAGCCGATTGATGGGTGTATTCCGCCCTCAATCGATTCACGATCCTTCAGGACATTTCATGCGTGATTCTGTCTCCGGTTCAGAACAAGAGCTGGATGCATTTTCTCAAGAAGAAGAGGCCTTTTTTGACGGGCTCCTTTCTCGAGTAGGTGCACCTTCTCTCCCACAGCCAGCAAAACGTCGAGCAAGAAGAAAGCTCCGACGAGGTGCTTCGCGTACACCGATCACGCTGGAAAAAGAATCGACTACACCAATTGTTCATCTTCGAACTTCAACAAAGGGTCCGGTACGAATTCCTATTCAGCATGGGGCACATCTTCAAAGTCCCTTTGTTGTAAGTGTTCGTGGTCTGGTGCAGCCTCTCCATCAAGAAACACGTGCTCCACGCGAGCGATCGATTCATGAATGGAGTTCTCCAACGGAAGTGAGCGTCTCTCTAGATGGCTTGGTCGCTGAAGCAATGGATTTGCATGTGCCAGAAATCGATCCTTTTGTTTTTCATCAACAATTTACTCCAGGAGATGCAGATGTAGCCTTTCAGCAGACGTACGGATTTTGGACACGTATTCGTAGTCCCTTTATTCGTTGGGAGGTGGAACGAGCGGAGAGGCGCGTGAACGTACCGCAGGGCGTGGTTCAGGTGCCACTCATGAGGCAGGATGAACATCTTCTTCCCTCGGACTTTGATCATCAGTGGACGAAGAATGAACAAACGAAAGGCCCTTCTTTGACCTATCGTTTAGCGCTTGCTCGTCATCGTGTCTCTTCTCTTTTTTCGCGCACCACAGAGCGGGTGGAGGATGTTGTCGCAGACCTTGAAGAGCGTGAAGAGGAGGTTGTGACCCAGTCGGAACAAGCTTGGGGAGTCCCAATTCTCGTTCCGCGTTTGGACTTGGTAAAGATTTTTGGAGGATTGGCAGCTCTCCTCTTAGTTGTGAGCTTGCCAGCAGGGGCGGTTTCGCTTTCTCGTTCTTTCCACGGGAGCGTTGAAGAAACCTTGAGCCAAAGCCGATCTGCGGTAGAGGATGTTGCGCGCGTGGCAGATTCCGCTCATCCAATCACGGACGCGCCATCCGCCCTGGCAGCGGCATCGGAGCGTTTCAGATTAGCTGAGGATGGTCTTCGTCAGGTGAACAGCCTTGCGACGTTGATCGTCAGTTCTCTTCCACAAACGCGCGAAGCCTATCGTAGTAGCGTCGCGCTCTTAGATGCGGGTACACAAGCGACGAAAGCAGGTCGATTGGTGACAGAGGGCGTGCAAGAAGCGCTTGCGATGCAGGCCAACTATCCAATTGAGCGTGTGACGACACTTCAGACCTATGTTGATGCGGCGATTCCTATTTTGCAAAAAGCTAAAGACAGAACAGTAGAAGTAAACGAAGCCGCCTTGCCAGAAACAGAACGCGCACGAGTCACCCAAGCACGCGCGGCTATTGAGAACGGTTCGAACGTCCTTGGAGACCTTTCCGCAACCCTGACATTTGCGCGTCTACTACTGGGTGAATCACGTGAGCAGACGTATTTATTGGTTTTTCAAAACCAAGCTGAGCTTCGCCCGACGGGTGGATTTATGGGGTCGGTTGCCGAACTTATGATCGACCGAGGAAATATCGATCATGTGTTTATTCCAGGGGGAGGTCCATACGATTTGCGTAGTCAGCTCAAGAGCCGTGTCTTGGCCCCGAAACCCCTACACCTCGTGAATCCACGTTGGGAGTTTCAAGACGCGAACTGGTTCCCGGACTTTGCGGCCTCGGCGGAAAAAATTCGTTGGTTCTGGAGCCAGGGTGGGCAATCCACACTTGATGGGGTCATAGGCGTCAACGCTTCCGTGCTTGAACCGCTTTTGCGTTTCACGGGACCGATCGAGCTTCCAGCGTACGGAAAAACCTTCACGGCAGACAATATCCAGCTTGAGCTCCAGAAATCGGTTGAACTTGAGTATGATAAGACAGAGAATAAGCCAAAGAAGATTATCGGAGACCTGTTTCCTGTATTACTTGAACGGTTGCGGAAGGCCCCTCCTGAAGACACACTCCGCCTCATTTCTCTTTTGGATGAGTCACTCCGTCGGAAAGATATCCAGTTCTGGTTCCGAGATGAGAAGCTCCAATCCTATACTGAGCGGTTTGGTTGGGGTGGTCGCCTCAAGCCGACACAAGGTGATGCGCTTAGTTTGATTGAGGCAAACATTGGTGGGCAAAAAACCGACGCGGTTATACATGAGGCGGTTGATCAACAGGTGCAGATTTTGCCCAACGGTCAGATTGAGACGACGGTGACGCTTGATCGTGTGCATGATGGAAAACAAGGCGAGCTTTTCCATGGAGCAAATAACGTTGAATACGTGCGGGTCTATGCGCCGTTGGGGTCAGAGCTTCTATCGGTTGATGGGATTCAACCTCCAACATCTACGGCCTATAAACAAGCCTTGCCACAGGACTTACCCGACCAAGACCTGGCACGCTATGTGAGCCTGCCGCGCGTCGGTCCTTCGGATGTGGATGTTACACAGGAATTTGGTCGAACCGCTTTTGGAGCCTGGGTTCAGCTCAAGCCCGGAACAAGTTCGCGGACCGTCTTCCGCTATCGTTTGCCGTTTACTGTGCAGGAGCTATCACAGCGTGCCATGTCGGACTACGGAGGGGCTGTCCCGGTGACGGGGGGTGCGTACACGCTGTATCTCACGAGCCAATCTGGAAAAGCCAACCGCAGTTTCAATCTACATATCAGCTATCCAGAAACTTGGAATGTCCGCTGGTTAAACCGCACGGATCTTCTTCAAAAACCAGGCTCTCTAAACTGGTCTGGGCCACTCGCGGAAGACCAAGTATTCGCGCTGTCCTTTGCCTTCCCCCCTTCCTATGACCAAGCCTCTTCCGCCCAAGCAGAGCAGTAAACCGGTGGCGCGCAAGAAGGCGGCATCTGTGGAGACTCAGCTGTCGAATATTTATCGAGATGATCAGGGAGATCTGCCAGACTTCAACCAGTTCGATCGAATACGTCATTTTTGGTGGCTGCGCGCCACGGTGTGGATCGTTATTATCACTTGCGTCGTGAGTGTCTCGGCCTGGGTTGGGTTCATTTTATGGCGTCCGTGGCGAACGGATGGGCCGCCGGCGATCGCCCTCCGTATTGAAGCTCCTTCGGAAATCAGCCCGGGGAAGGAAGAAGAGATCCGGATCTATTGGGAGAATACAGATCTTCGCCCAGTTCAGGAGGCGGATCTGCACATTTTTTTGCCAACGGATTTCGTTTTACAGCAGGCGACTCCCGTTCCGACGGGTGCTTCTTCAACGCTCTGGTCCCTGGGGCTCCTTCCGCCGCATCAAAAAGGGCAGATTACGTTGCGAGGAGTGTTCTATGGCTCAAGCGATCAGCAGGCAACGATCCAAGCGCTTGCGACCTATCATTACAATTCGCTTGACCGTGAACATCAATTAGCTGAAACGGTTCGAGCGGCGTACGCGACATCCACAGTTGACGGAGTGCTTACGGCTCCGGAACGCCTGCTTCCAGGCGACCAGACAACCTTGCGGTATCAAGTGAGTAATCGATCAGATCAGGTGCTTGGTCCTCTCATCGCGCGCTTTGTCTTACCAGAGGGCTTCGTCGTTTCAGCTTCTTCAACAGCGGGTCTAAATCAGGATGGGCAAACGCTCACCTTCCCAATAGCGCACCTTCCACCGGGATCCATGACCACGCTTCAGGTGAGTGGGGCTATGCTTTCCGGGCACGCGGGTGACGCGCTTATTTCTGCTGCTGTAGGGCGAGCGGATGTGCGTGGAGCCTTTGTTTCGCTTGCGCGTTCGGAAGCTCGTACGGTGGTGTTGGCAGGGGACTTGGCGTTGCGATTGATTGTGAATGGAAATACAAGTGAATCTTTGATAGATCCCGGCGCACCTCTGCGAGTAACGCTTGGTTATGAGAACACGAGTGGAGAAGAGCTTAAGAATGTCGCCTTAACCTTGTCCGTAGAATCGTCCATCAATGGGAAGAAGCAAACTGGAGGCGTGGGTCTTATTAATTGGAACGCGCTTGAAGATGTACAGCGCGCGGCATCAAGTACCAAAGGCCAGACACAGACACTAAAGCTCACAGCCTCTCAAGTTCCAAGTTTGGCTTTATTGCCCGTTGGAGCCAAAGGTTCGTTTGATTGGATCTTGCCCGTGCGCACCGCTCCCACCGGGACGAAAGAAGCCCTTATTCAAACAACGGCTCTCGCTCATATTGAGCGGGTTGGCGCAACAGGAGTCGCGCGCGATGTACGTGTCGCACCTCTCGGGCTTCGGTACAAAACAGATGCCGATGTACGCGTTGATGCGCGCTATTCGACTGAAGAAGGGGCTCCTATCGGTTTCGGGCCACTTCCTCCAGAGGTAGGGAAGACAACAGGCTATCAAGTCACCTGGCAGATTACCAAGAAAGTCCATGGACTCAGTCAGATCGTTGTTCGCGCGACGCTTCCGACGATTGCAGTTTGGACAAAAAATGTTCTCATTCAACGCGGTACATTGGCGTACGACGAATCAACACGGGAAGTACGTTGGACGATTCCGAGCTTGCCGCTTGAGGCGAGTAGCGCGATTGCAAGTTTCAACCTGCAAGTGACGCCGGAGCGTGCCGATGCGGGGCGCTTTGCGCCACTCATGGGGGAGACGACCTTCGAGGCGCAAGATGGGCAAGTAAATACCCAAATACTGCGTGTCAAACCGGCACTGAAAACGGATCTTCCAGAGGATGAACTCGCACGCGGACATGGAGTCGTTCGTTGATCTGCACTGTGGATATCAGTTGTGTGCTATAATCACTGTTGTTCTTTCCCTTTTGTATGCCTATCCGCGGAAGCCGTCGTCCCAATGTCGTCCCGATCACTGCTCCTTCGTTTTCTACGCCCCCGCGTTCCTATCTTTACCGTAAGATCGCCTTTGGATTTATTGGACTCACTATCGTTTTAGTCGCTGCTATCCTGTGGCTTTCCTCGGTGAAAGCGGAGGTGATTATCCATGTCAAAAAGGAACCCGTCGCAGTTGATACCGTCGTTGAACTCGCAAAGACCCCAAAAATGGGACAACTCCTTGGGCGTGTAGCTCAAGGAACATTTGAAAATCGCAAAGAATTTCCCATTCGTGTCGCAGGATCAAACGTGGCCACGACAACCCCCGTTGTGCTGACTCCTTCGTCTACACCTGTTGAAACAGTGGCTTCGACCACGGCCCCTGTCGTTGCGCCAAATGCGGTTGCTCGCGGGACGGTTAAAATTTTGAATACCTACTCACGTGCACAGTCGTTGGTCCGGACGACGCGCTTGTTGACGGCTGATAACAAATTATTCCGCATCGATAAGGCCGTGAATATCCCGGCTGGAGGCTCGGTCGAGGTTCCTGTCTACGCTGACAAGCCAGGCGCTGAATTTGCCATTGGTCCGACGAAATTTACGATCCCTGGCCTGTTCATTGATCTCCAGAAGTTCATTTACGCTGAATCAAGTGTTCCCTTTAAGCTTGAGACGGTTGCCACCCCCGTTCCAAAACCCAAGCCAACGCCAACACCCACTCCAACCCCTAAACCAACTCGTCCGGGAACGGTAACCCCAACACAGGATGAGATCGACGAGGCAGAGCGCCAAGCAATTGATGAAACCCTTGAACGCGCCAAGCGTCAGCTCGCCTCTGAGGTCACAGAATCCGCTTCGCTGGAAGGAGTGTATTTCACCAAAGTCCGTAAGGAGATTTTGCCTGGTTCCACGCCACAGTCATTCATCGTCTTCATTCAGGCCGATGTCACAGCAGTGTACTATCCAAAGAACGATATGTTGGTGTTGGTTCGAAGCAAGCTGCGTGAAAAGATTCCTTCTGACCGTGAAATCATCCCGTTCGATGGAAAATCCATCCGCTATCAAATCGAATCGGTGGATCCACGAACAGAAACTGCCACTGTCCGTGTGCAGACAGATGCAACCTCTCGTTTGACTCCGGCCAGTGATGCCCTGAAAAAGGACAATATGGTCGGTAAATCGAAACAAGAATTGATTGACAGCTTAGAAAAAGTTGATGGGGTCGAGTCGGTAGACGTCATCACTTCACCAGGGTGGCTTCGCAAAATCCCAAGCATGCAGGAACGTATCGATTTGAAGGTAGAGTAGCTACACAGCAAACAAAAATCCCAGCAATTGTAGACGCTGGGATTTTTGTTTATTTCTATCTTTCTTTACAGGGCGATGCTGCCTCCGTCTACTTTTACGCCTGGACCCATGGAAGAAGCTACGGTGATCGACTTCAGGAACACGCCTTTGGAAGAAGCTGGTTTCGCTTTGCGAATGGCTTCGATCATCATCGTGAGGTTGCCGAGAAGAGCGGCTGTATCCATAGAAGCCTTTCCGATCGTCTGGTGAATGTTTCCAGTCGTATCGTTCTTGAAGGAGACTTTACCCTTCTTGATTTCCTCAACCATCTTTTTGACGTTTGTTCCGACGGTGTCAGTCTTTGGGTTTGGCATGAGACCGGCAGGACCAAGAATCTTCGCAAGCTTGGCAAGCTTAGGCATCATGTCTGGGGTAGCAACCGTGATGTCACAGTCGATTTTACCGTTCTTGATGATTTCCGCGATCAATTCTTCGCCACCTACCACATCTGCGCCGGCGTCTTTTGCTTCCTTTTCGCGATCAGATGGCACGAAGGCAACGACCTTCTTGGCCTTTCCAACCGAGTGAGGGAAAACGAAGGTGGTGCGGACTTGCTGATCACCTTTTTTGACGTCGATTCCCAAGTTCACGTGAACTTCAACGCTTGAATCAAATTTTGTGTTCGAGGTTTTTTTGACCAGCTCGAGAGCTTCGAGTGCTGGGTAAAACTTCTTGCTATCCACAAGCTTTGCGAGCTCGGTGTAGCGCTTCCCGTGTGCTGAGGCTTTCGCCATAGAATGAATGTGGTGCAAACCTCCGTGTGAGCGGAGTCCCACGATCAAGAGTAAGTGGCCTAATAATAGCTATTTAAGCCAAATATGTCAAAAAAGGAGCTGTTTGATTGACAAAATGAAGTTTTTTTGATACAGTGTCTGGTCTCTGTCAGACGATTGGGTCTGACGAGCAGCTCAGGAGTCCAAGCGATGTTGACCACGGTTCTGGCCTTTCTCGATCTCTCCAGTTTCAAGCTCGTCGAGCGGACTGCCTTGAGCGGGGGGACGGAGTACACCGTCACGATCAAGGTCGACGGACACGACATCAAGCAAGTCGTCGCCTACAGCAACGGGCGCTTCTACCTGTCACTGGACCCGATCACTCTCTTCATCCCGGTGGAGCTCCGCCGCTGGGTCGTCGAGATCACCGGGAAGGGGGTGATCACCCCGTACTCGAAGCAGCGGGAGGCTGTCGAGCCCGGCTGCTACGCTTCGAAACGACACGCCGTGACCGCGGAGGTGACCGAGTACCTCCAGTCCGCGGGCATCACCGGCCTGAGCGTGGCCATCCGGGCCAAGTCGCTCGACGCCTTCAAGCAGTTCGTGTCGGTCTTCGCCATCGGGCAGAGGCGCCCCAACCAGCGCTTCATCCGCCGCGCCGACACCACCAGCTTCCGGTCGCGCCCCAGGGCGCAGGCCTGAGAACATCGCGGGCGATTTCTCCGCCCGTACACACGCCATCCAGGCGAAGCCATTCCACCCCGGCTTCATCTCCTGGGTGGCGTGGTTTCGTATTATGGACCCAGTATTTTAGTTCCAATCCAACGAAGGCAATGTCACATCCAAATACAAACTCCCAGCACGAGTTGAGTGCTGGGAGTTTGTTTACTGTGATTCTTAGACAACGTCGACTCCCATGTTGCGAGCGGTCCCTTCGACCTGACTCATAGCGGCTTCGATCGTGGTGCAGTTCAGGTCAGGCATCTTCTTTTCAGCGATTTCCTTGACCTGTGCTTTGTTGATCTTGCCAACTTTTTCCGTGAGAGGCTTAGCGGATCCTTTCGTGATCTTAGCAGCCTTCTTGATGAGCTCCGAAACAGGAGGGGTCTTCAAGATGAAGGTGTAGGAACGATCTTCGTAGAGGGTGATGATCGCTGGAACAACTTCGCCGAGACGATCTTGCGTTGCCGCGTTGATCTTTTGGCAGAATTCCTCGATGTTCATTCCGTGCTGACCAAGAGCCGGACCGAGTGGTGGAGCTGGAGTCGCCTTACCTCCCATGACCTGAACCTTGATAAGGGCTTTGACCTTCTTTGCCATAGTGAGAGAAATAATGTGTTAAACGCGTCGTAACGATTCAGACGAGTCTCGCGGTGCCACGCGGAGCGTTTGAGTGAAGGCGAGAAGCGTGCCCGGCAGGAGGCCTCCCACACTCAACACTGAATTGCCAAGATTAAATCTTTTTTACCTCGGTGAAGTCAAGTTCAAGCGGGGTTTCGCGGCCAAACATGCTGACCAAGACTTTGACCTTGCCACGTGAACCATCGATCCCGATCACCTTGCCTTCGAAGCCTTTGAATGGACCTTCACCGATACGTACCGCCATTCCTTCCTGTAAGTCGATTGAAACTTCTGGGTCTTGTGTGGTTCCAACGCGTTTCATGATGGAGACGACTTCGTCGTTCGCAAGCGGGCTCGGCGTTGTTCCCATGCCGATAAACTGCGTGACGTTAGGGGTGTTACGCACTACGTACCACGAATCATCCGTTACGATCATCTCGACGAGGACATAGCCTGGCAAAATCTTTTCTTCCACGACGCGGCGTTTCCCGTTCTTGATTTTGATCTTCTTTTCCTTTGGAACAACGACGTTGAAAATCTTTTCCTGCATGCCCAGCGCTTCAATACGCTGTTTCAAGTTGTTCATCACGTTCTCCTCGTACCCAGAATAAGTGTTGATGGCGTACCAACGTCGCCCATACTCGGCGGTCTGCTTAGGCATAGAAGTGGATCAAGGAAATGAACGATGTTATTTGACGGGGACTTGTTCCACTTTGATATTTGCGGGACTACCCGACGCATTTGTCGCCTCGACTTGGATAGGGCTCGTTTCGATCGGGTTTGTGCCAGTTGCTGTAACTGGTGTTTGTTCGGTCGTAGGGATTACCTGAGTCTTGGCATTTTTCGAAATGATGAGCGCTTGAATACCTGCATTAACCACGAAGTCGAGGGCGCTAAAGAAGATACCAAAGGCGATGACGGTGACGACGACGAGGCCTGTGTAGCGGATGATATCCTGACGGCTTGGCCAAGTAACAGCGATAAGCTCTTCCTTGGAAGCGCGGAAATAGTTGCGGGTGCGATCAATCAAGTTCATAGGATAGTAGATCTTTAAAAAGCCCTTTCGGGCCCGTTTGCGCCTATTATACAGGAAAATTTGATTCTGGCAATGGCTTTGAGCTACTCTGTACGGGTCACTTTTGTGAAGATGTGAGATCGATCTCTCTGTCGGGCTATAGCTCAGTTGGCTAGAGCGCTTGCATGGGGTGCAAGAGGCCGCAGGCTCAAGTCCTGTTACCCCGACAAAGCGATTGATTTTATCGGTGTTCAAGCGGGTCCTACATTTGTTTTTTGATTTATCCCCATGTTTTCTTGTGTTTCTGGTGGGGGCTTCGTATAATTCCCTTGCATTTACTAACTCTTTCGCATTTTTCCCTTGCACCTCTTATGAAAATGACCAAGTCGCAGCTCATGAAGGAATTGTCGGCCAAGACGGACCTCCAGAAGAAGGACGTCGTTGCCTTCATGGAACAGCTTGTCAAAATCGCTTACACACAGGTCAAAAAGAACGGAGAATTTGTTCTTCCAGGCTTTGGCAAGCTCGTGAAGCTTGATCGCAAGGCACGTATGGGTCGCAACCCAGCAACAGGCGAATCGATCAAAATTCCAGCCAAAAAAGTCGTGAAGTTCCGCGTGGCAAAGGTTGCGAAAGAAGCAATCTTGTAATAAGTTATTTCGCCGCAAAAGAAGATGGGAAACCATCTTCTTTTGTTATATACTGCTGCCATGCCTAAGAAACGTTCTGTCGCTCCTTCTCGTCCATCAAAATTGCCTGAGTCTCGCGATATTGATCTGCGCGATGTTGTTATGGGTGGCAAGACCTGTGAGATCCATAGTCCTACCCAACGCATTCAGCAGTGGTTGAATCGTCC
>CAZRDS010000025.1:10291-13683 GCA_964598895.1 uncultured Gammaproteobacteria bacterium
CCTCTTCGATCTTCCAGGGGATCGATGGCAGCATGAGTTGGCGTATTTTTCGTATTTTGTCTGAGTTCGTTGAAGGTTTTGATTTTTTGTCAAAGCATACAAAAACGGTGACTTTTTTTGGAAGTGCACGTTGCTCCTTTGCGAGTTACGGCTACCAACAAGCGAAAAAATTAGGATATCTCTTAGGAAAAGAGGGGTTTACGATTATTACTGGGGGTGCTCCAGGGGTGATGGAAGCGGGGAATTGGGGTGCCTATGAAGCTGGCGCTCCTTCCGTTGGGTTGAATATTCAACTTCCGCATGAAGAGCGAAAAAACCAATACGTGAAAGAAAGTATTGCATTCCAGCATTTCTTTACACGAAAAGTCATGTTGTCGGCTGCGGCTCAGGCGTATGTGTATTTCCCGGGTGGATTTGGAACGCTGGATGAATTATTTGAGATTGTGACATTGATTCAAACGGGAAAAATTGCGAACAAAGTTCCGATTATCCTCGTTGGAAAAAAATTCTGGACGCCGATGTTCGACTGGATCCGTTCAGAAATGTGGGATGAGAATTTGTTCATCGATAAGCACGATATCGACTTGATGCAGCTTGTGGACTCGGCAGAAGAGGCCTACGAACTCATTATGAGTTCAAAAGCGGAGATGGCGTAAAACAGTCGAGCTCCTTGGAAGCGCAAAAGAAACACCCTCTCTATTGGAGAGGGTGTTTCTTTGTCATGAGGACGCTTAGGCTTTTGTTTCTTGTGCGGCGTGCTGACCGGCGACGAATTTCTTGATCGTACGGAGTGTGCGGGCGGCAATGCGCATGCGCTTCCCATCGATACGAACAACCTGAAGGTTGACGTTCTGACGACGTCGCGAAGCAATGTTGGAGTGGCTGCGGGAGTTGCCAAACATGGCACTCTTACCGCTCAGCTGACAAATACGGGACATAAGGGAATACGGATAGGGGACGGCAAAATAATGGCCGTAGGATAGGGGAACCGGACGAATTTGGCAAGCGCGTGTCCAGACGGCATCATACGGGAAGACCCTATTATGAATTTGTCCTTGCTCTTTCAAGAACCGTGGCTCTTCCTTGTTTTTGTGATTGCCTACCTGTTTACCCTGTCTGTACATGAGTTTTCTCATGCTCGCATGAGCTTCATGTTGGGGGATCGAACAGCAGAACGGGAGGGGAGACTCACCTTGAATCCAGTCTCTCATGTGGATCTTTTGGGGTTTCTCGCTCTTGTCACGGTCGGTTTTGGATGGGGAAAACCGGTACCCTTCAATCCCTATAACCTGAAGTATCAAAAGTGGGGACCAACTTTTGTTGCCCTGGCAGGGCCATTTTCCAACCTGTTATTCGGAACCCTTTGCATTCTTCTAGAGGGCTTGTTTGTGCGTTTATTTGGTTGGTCTTCTACAAATTTACTTATTGTTCTGCTGTCGTTCATGGGGTATCTCAATTTTTTACTCCTCCTTTTTAATCTAATTCCGCTGCCGCCACTTGATGGTTCAAAAGTGCTGCTTTCGCTCTTGTCTTCAGAAAGGCACCGATCTCTTCGTCAATTACTCGAACAATATGGCCCACTTCTACTGCTCGGGTTAATGATTGTGGACTCGGCAACAGGGATTGGGTTCTTTTCTTGGATCGGGTCGGTGGCGCGCATCATGGTCCAGCTCGTTGCGAGCCTGGTGGCGATGTAGCATTCCTGTTCTATGTGGAAAAATACGACAAGCACAGACACGGTACGGCTGTTTGGACGCACGCTTCTCACAGCTTTCGTCCTTTCAACCGTATCGGTTTTGATTGAGTCCGTTGCAGGCGTGGCGGGGAGGACGCGCCTCATCGATCTCACGGGAGTATTCATCGAACGTCCATTCTGGCTTGTATTATTTGGCGTCTGGGCCGTGTGGGTCGTGTGTCGCTTGTTCAGCCTCTCTTACTCATCTGCGATCGAACGAGTCTTGGCACTTTCTCCCATTTGTCTGGTTATCCCGTTCGTCAACGCGGCGGTTGCATGGTTAGGCCTTGAATCAACGGTCCCCGCGTTCGTAAATGTTTTTGAAGCTCCAGTCTCGCTTCTGACTTTTGGCTGGTTACCGCGTGTGCTGGCATCTCCTGGACTGCTGGTTTTCTTGCTTATAGCTGCATGTGTACTTGCTGTTCAAGCCTGGTCAGCGAAACTGTCCCCAAAGCGGATTCTGGGATCGGTCGTACTTTGGCTCTTGGGAGCTATCGCATTTCTCTTGTTTCCATCGGTTGTTTCATGGGCGATCGTTTCGACGGATACTTCTCCTTTGAATGCGGGTCCAAATGTCCTCGCGCGTGCCTGGGTCGCGCTTTCTCAAGAAGGGTATTGGTGGAGGTCTATTTTGGACCGTTTTCCAGGAGTCTTAGAGGGGGAAGCGGAGGCTTCTGTGCGGTTCCTTCAGCTTGCCTGTGCTTGGTTTGTGATGATCATTGGGGCTGCCGTTCTCTTTTTTCGTCACACGACATTCTCAGCTCATAAGATCCTCGTTTGGTCTAAACCGATACGCATGGTCTCCTTCCTGTCAGCAGCATTTTTCGGCCTTTTCATTGGGAAGGTCTTTGGGGGAGCGTTGTTTGTACGTGCGATTGATGGACTCGCTTTCCTCCTTTTCTGTGTCACGTTGTTCGCTGTGTGGGGAGTGAGTATCTGGAGAAATGACCTGCAGGATGTTGAAGTAGATGTGGTGGCTGGACAAGAAGATCGTCCACTCGTCGGTCGAGTTATTGATGCTAAACAGTTTACTTGGCTTGGTAAAACGCTCCTTTTCATTTTTGGAGTCAGCGGTTGGCTACTCGGTTGGCCAGTTATTTTGCCGCTGGTAGGCTTCCTTCTTTTGCAGGAAGGACTTGTATCTCCTGATACGCGTTGGAAAGAACGCTGGTTTGGCGGGCTTTTGTTGGCTTTATCATTCGTCTGCGTTGCTGGTTCGTGAATCTTCTTTGTTCTCCGTACGGCGGCTGTACCCATGCTTCCTCCGTCGATTTGGCTCATGATAGGGGTCTTTTACGGTATCCATGCCCTTCCTAAAGCCTTTCGTTGGTCTCCGAAGTTGCTCGGCTGGCTGGCAGCGCATATTCGTGTCTCTCCACGGTTATTTATCCCTATTGCCTTGGCGCTAAGTTATCTTTTTGTTCCTCTTATTTCTGGCTGGACCGTTCTCTGGTGGATCGCTCTGCCCTGCGCGGTTGTCGCTCTTTTGCCCCTTCTTGGGAGCGGGCGCTGGGATGATCGAAAAATCGTTGGGTGGCAAACGGCCTTCCTCATTATTAGCTTTTTACTCCTGTCTGTGCGTCCATCCCCTTGACGTGGGTCAAAAAAAGCTGATAGATTAGCGCCCATCAACTTACTTCCCCATGCCTACTATTAA
>CAZRDS010000026.1:0-3797 GCA_964598895.1 uncultured Gammaproteobacteria bacterium
CCCGCAGAGCCTGGGAGATATCTGGTTCGTGGCCGCCCTCGCCCTTTTATTGCCATTCGCTGCCTACCAGCTCTCAGCGACAAAGAAACGAAAAGGACTGACGATCTTGAGCCTCCTCATCGCGCTTCCGTTAGGCATATTGTCTGCATCGACCCCGCAAAACGTCGCGTATTTGTTGGGAGTCTTGTCTTTACTTTGGTTAATCCCGGCAGATGCCCCCGAAGCAACGTCCGACGAAACCGTCACGTACACAACCTCCCTCCTTGTCCCGTGGCTTTTGCTCGCCTGGTCGCTTGCAACGCACCCGCTCGCTGGGATGCCGTTCGCACTCGCCGGGTGTGCGTTGTCCGTTCAAACACTTCGCCAACGTTGGATCAAACGAACCATTGTAGGCACAACGCTGCTTGCGTCGCTCTTCGCGGTACCCCTCGCCTTCTCTGTACGAGCAGCGTTGCAAGGAGGCGCGTGGTCCTGGGCGTGGCTCAAAAATCTTCCCACGGCCTGGGGCTGGCTTACAGAGAGATTCCTTCAACCAGCCACACATTTGGCGCTCTGGCCGGACTGGGCAAATTGGCAAAGCTATCTTTTTACGTTCGTTCTTCTGGCAGCAGCGCTCTTCGCTGTTACACGAGACAAAGCGCGACGCTCTCTTTGGCTTACATTGATTAGCTTTGCCGTCAGCGCGAGCGCCAGCAGTTGGCTTCTGCAAACGAGTGGCGATTTCTCTTTTTTGATCTCCTACGAACGCCAAGATTACGCCGCGCGCCTCTTGGTGGTCGCCCAGTTATTCTTCTTACCTGCTGCACTCGTTGGACTTGGCTATTGGTTTGAACGCATCGAACACACCCATCCAAGAATGCGGGCTGCCGCGCTCTTGCTTGGTATCGCCTGGTTTTCTGCGAACGTCTACAACATGCTGCCTCGTCATGATGCGGCCGCGATTGGACACGGTTGGAATGTTGGACGAAGCGATTTGGAAGCGGTTCAGTTCATCGACAAACAAGCCAATGGCCAACCCTATACGGTACTTGCCAACCAAACGGTCAGCGCTGCCGCCGTGTCTGTCTTCGGTTTCAAGCGGTATGTCGGCGATATCTTCTACTACCCTATTCCAACCGGTGGTCCTCTCTACGAACAGTTCCTTCAGATGATGGATCACCCGAATCTTGATATCGCTCAAGAAACAGGGAGTCTCGGCCAAAGCAAACTCGTCTACGTCGTGGTAAACAATTACTGGTTCAAAGCGGAACAACTCATCGAACGCTTGAAAGGCATTTCAGATCGCACCTGGAACGTTGAGCACGGGGCCGCCTATATTTTCTTGTTTGATTTGAGCACCACGAGCAACGCTTCGACGACCCGAACGGGGTCATGACGCTGCCACGCGCTTCGTTCACGCTCAACCCAGCTCGCACGAGTGTGTACGACGAGCTGTTCTATTGCCAGCCACCACTCTGCAGGAGCACTTGATCGGACAACCATGCCGGCTTGTCCGAGCGTTTCTGGAATCCCCCCTTTCGCTTGCGCCACAACGGGCAGACCGCAAGCAAATGCTTCCAGTAAAACGGTTGGCTGGTTTTCTTCGATCTGAGAAGGGACAAGGAGCATGTCCGCATCACACATCGCTTTCAAAATCTCTTCAGGCGTCAACGCCTCTTGCGTGATAAGCGAGGACCCCTCTGAAAGACGGGTTGCGCTTACTTTTGCAGCGCCTCGTCCAATCAACCGCCATTCGATAGGTCGAACGGCGGTTTGCATGAGTTCCTTCAAAACGTCGCTCCCTTTTTCCGGACTGACATGGCTACTCACATAAAGTATTTTCAGCTTTTTATTCCATTCGTTTTTCGTCGGTACCTGAAGTGGCGGCGCAGGATTGGGAATGCAAACAAGTTCACTCCCCTCAAACCAACCCCGACGAGTATGCGCCTGCAGCAGCCAGTCCGTAGGACTCACAACTGCCTCTGGTCGACCAAACGCAACACGGCGTAACCAGCTCACCCCACGTTGCAAAGGGGTAAACGGGCGCTCGTCCTGCAACAGCCCCAGAGGATGAAATAGCTGCACATCATGCAATACATGCACCCAACGGATGGCGTGTTTCTGAATAGTAGAAGGCGTGCGAAAACCCGCGCCTGTGAGATTGTGCGTCAGAAGAACTTCCGGCTGCCATGCAAGGATCTCTTTTGCAGCAGGATGAATCCAAAAAAAATCGCGCGCATGCACCAATAAACGCCGCCAGAAAGGGGCCACCGTCCACGCAAGGGAGCTCACCCACACGCGCACTTGGTGACCCTGAGCCTGGAGAAGCTCCACTTGAAGCGCCGCAATGCGTCCCGCGCCACCCCGCGTGTTCGGCGGATAGGCGTTGGTTAAGACAGCGATCCGCATACAGAGGCGTAAGCTTCCATTAAACGATCAAGGTGTTTTTCTTGGTCGTACCGATCACGCACCCAAGCGCTTCCCGCCGTAGAAAAGTCCAACTGTTTTGGAACTCCTTCTATGACTTGTCGCATTCGGCTCGTGAGCGCTTCCACATCGCCCGGTGGAACGAGCCAACCCGTTTTGCCGTCGACCAGAACCGAACGCACCCCAGGTAAATCTGAAGCGATCACCGACGTTCCGCAGGCCTGCGCTTCCACCACCACAAGCCCAAAGGCTTCTGAACGCGAAGTAGACGGAAACAAAAGTGCATCCACTGAGCGATAAAGACGTGGCAAGTCGTTCGTTTCACATCGTGGTAAAAACAGCACCTGTTCGCTGATTCCTAATTCTTTTGCCAAAGCTTGAAACTCCGGCTTCAAATCTCCATCTCCGCGAAGCGC
The DNA here is from genome assembly GCA_964598895.1 of uncultured Gammaproteobacteria bacterium. Taxonomy (GTDB): domain Bacteria; phylum Patescibacteriota; class Patescibacteriia; order 2-12-FULL-60-25; family 2-12-FULL-60-25; genus JAGOTP01. The sequence goes on from CAZRDS010000026.1 coordinate 2,823, forward strand.
AAGGTAGGCCCGCGGATCGTTCAACGCTGCCAACGCTCGCAGCGCAACCGGAACACCTTTGAAGAGATGGGCTCGATCTAGCCCTCCCACCATCAAAAAGATGGTCCCCTGCTCTGGCAATACAAAATGCCTTCGTTCAGCTGGTCCGGGTTGAAAGACAGACAGATCAATTCCAAACGGAAGCTCGACCAAACGCGCATCCAGCTTTTTTACCAATCGCCCGATAGAAGATTCAGACACGTAATCTAATGACGACACAAAGATCTTCTTTGCGTGCCGGAGCAACCACGGCTGAACAAGCGCCCGATGCACCCGAGCAATCGGTTCGCGCCAGCCGCCCATGACCGCGTCCATATGAAAGGTGACGACAACCGGAATAGCTCGCGGCAAGGCAAGCAATGTCTCTGCCGTGCCATAAAATGGGTAGTGCAAATGAATCACGTCCCAAGGTTTACGAAGCGTTTCCTTCAATGACAACCCGGCCGCATTCCCCACGCGCCACAGCGGCTTCAGTATTTGTGTGTGTGGTGGGCGTGTGAGACCCGCTTCACCGCCCACGAACTCAGGCGCCACTAACAGCGCATCGTGTCCCCTCGCACACAAACCTTCGACTTCTCGGAGTGCCGACATCCCAATTCCCCCGACCTCTGGCGGAGCAAGACAGGCAACGTGCAAGACTCTTAACCGTTTAGCCATGGGTACCTGTTACGTCTGTTCGTCCTTCATTCTTCAAGAGATTCCGCAAAGCATCGTACCGCACGAGTTCCGTAATAGATTTCTCGATGCGGTCATGGACCACATGCAGGTGAAAGACCAACAAAAATAAGACCAGCAGCAGTAATAGAAACCCTAAGAATAATGGAAATGAGAACACTAGTTGAGCCATAAGTGCTACCAAGAGTGGATTCATTTTGTCCAAGTTTTATATTGCCTAGATCGAAAGCTAAAAGGGATTTCATATCTGAAGAAATTATA
>CAZRDS010000026.1:3807-13333 GCA_964598895.1 uncultured Gammaproteobacteria bacterium
AAAAACGAAGCGATGCTTGGCAAACAAATAACCGCTGCCGCAGCGACCCACACGACCGTCCACCCAACAGCCTCAAAGGGTCGGATGGCTTGCTTGGAGGCACGGTACCAGGTAAGGGCCGTAGTCGCCGCTAATGCGAGGAGAAGTGCAATTTGAATCCACATAGTTAGTGTTTGAGTCTGAGCGCCTCCAACTTACGCACACGCTCTACCTCATCTAGCACATCCTGCAACTGTTGAGCGAGTTCCGCGTGTTCTTTTGAAAGCTCAATGGTGTAGCCTACAGGCGACCGTACTAACTTCCCAGCCTTGGCAAGTTCAATGAATCCACGAGCAAATTGCACCGCCTGTATCTGCTCCTCTGGGAGTGATGCAGGCTCAACGGGTCTATTGCAGGCAATCGCATTAAATCGTCCTACAATCATTGCGAAGTCATGTTCTACTCCAAACGTCCATCTCACGCAAAGGCGATCCGACTCTTCTGAAAGAAGCTTCTCTAAACGCCCTCGTTCAGCCAAAACCTCAGGGGAATCTGCTTGGTTTTTAACCTTATCGTAGGCGTCAACCAACTTCAGGGGGAGATTTTTTTTCACATACTGCGCCATTAAAATATTCTGCACCTGCGCATGTGCTTGCGTTAACTGTTCTTTCTCGGCAGACGAAAGCGCGTATTCTCCTCGCTCTTCTGGCGCATGCGGATCGCTTGGTTGATCAAAATGGAATTGGAAAGCCATACTTATTTTCTAAACGAACCGACGAGCAAATGCCACACCACTCGCACTGCGCCCCCGCGCCACTGCCCTTTGGCCGTTGTTTCTTTTGAGTAGCGTACTTGCACCGGAACCTCCTTCCAACGGAAGTTCCGCGTCACAAAACGTAAGATCTCAGAACAATGCGCCATACGATCTTGCTCGAACCGCAACTTACGACCCGCCTCAGCATGAAACGCGCGCAAACCCGTTTGTGGATCTGTGACATGCGACGGGATTCCTAAAACAAAGATGTTAAACAAGCGAATCCCTACCATCAAAAAACGGCGCATGAGCGGCATCCCAACCGCTTTAATGCCCATGAAGCGCGAACCAAAGACCACGTCTGCTTCACCCGCGATCATAGGGGCGAGTAAACTTGGAATATAGGAAGGGTCGTGCTGACCATCGGCGTCAATATGCACCACGTAATCCGCCCCTAACTGAAGCGCCGCCAAGGTCCCGGTCTTGAGCGCCGCACCCTGCCCGCGGTTGATGGCGTGCCGAATAACAAGCGCACCTCCCTTCGCAGCTTCTTCTGCTGTTGCGTCTTCTGACCCATCATCCACCACAATCACGCGCTCGACATACGGCAAACAAGCCTCCACCGAAGCGCGGACCCGCGGTACCTCACGAAAGGCAGCAATAACAGCAAATACTCGCATAGAAGGACAGTAGCTCGCGGAAGCAAGACCTTCAAGCTGAGACCTCTTTCTTCATGGCCGGACGAATCCGATGCTCATGCCACAAACGTGCCACTTCGTTCACGTCTTCCACACCCACAATCGGGGTATCTCCCGGACATTCTGCACTCACTTGAGCGGAGGCTTGGTGCAAAATACCTAAAGCCGCCCCATGAGTACGCTCCGCTGTTTCAATCGCGACCTTCGCGCAAGCTTCGTCTACGATATCGAAGGCTTTGTCGGGCAAAAACCGGTCATGCACGAACTTCATCGAAGCATCGACAGCCGCCTCGACCGTTTGCTTAGGAATACACACGTTATGAAATTTTTCGTACGCCGGCTTCGCTCCTTGAACGATCGCGACCGCCGTATCACGTGATGGCTCTTCCACCAGTACTGGCTGGAAACGACGATCAATGGCGCCATCTGGCTTCAGGTACTGTTCGTATTCACGCCAGGTGGTCGCACCAACGACCTGTAAATCTCCACGAGACAAAGCTGGCTTCAAAATATCCGCCAAGTCGAGTGAGCCTTCGCTTCCGCGCGCCTGCTCGATCATGTGGAGCTCATCGATAAACAAGATCACCTCGCGTTCACGCTGTTCAAAAGAATGAAGTAGTTCACGCAAACGACTCTCAAGCTCTCCACGGTATTTTGTGCCCGCCATCAAGTCTCCCAGGTTTAGCGCCAGTACCTTTTTCCCTTTGAATTGCTCTGGAACATCTCCATCTACGATACGTTGCGCGAGCCCTTCAACGACCGCCGTCTTCCCCACTCCCGGTTCTCCGATTAATAATGGATTATTTTTCGATTTACGCGCAATGACATGTAATACGCGCTCAATGGTCGCATCCATGCCGACAACCTTTGGTAATTTTCCGCGCTTTGCAAGATCCGTGAGGTCGGTCGTAAAAGAACCTTCCTGTGCTTCTGGTTTCTTGCGCTGCGTCAGGAACAGGTAGACACCAAACAACACAATAAAACAAATGACGGCAACAACTGCAGGCGAAGGAGCGTGAAAAGGAACGGCCATAGGTTCTCCTAGTTCTGATTCGTGTTAGGGATCGACTTTGCTTCTTCGACGACAGGAGCTTCATTCTGCAAGCGATCTTGCCGCTCAGTAACACTTGTACGATCGGGCGTTTGTTTTTGAGCTGAAAACCCGAAAAAGATCATCGCTGCAATTGCTACACTCCCAAGCAATGTGAACGCGACAACCGTTTTCGTAGAGCTTCCGGTAGCGGTAGGGGTCAGCGTAGGCATACGATTCAGAAGAGATTAAGGCTTGCGGAAACTGAGCAACGACTTGTGTGACATTGTATATTCAATCGTTCGCTTCAGTCCATCATCCAAGGTTACGAGCGGAATCCACCCCAGAGACTCTTTTGCCTTGGTCATATCTGGCAATCCGAGCTGGGACATGAAGAGCAGCGGTGGTTTGAACGTGATCCGCGAGACCGAGCCCGTCATTTCGAGAATACGCTGCGCCACATCCACGAGCGGCACATCGATATCGCTTCCCAAGTTCACCAATTGGACTTCTGGCGGCGCCTGCATGAGTTTATACATCCCATCCACCACATCGCTCACGTAAAGCAAGGAGGTACGGAAGGTTTCGTCGCCATAGAGTTCCAGTGGCTTTCCATCGAGCGCATCCGTAATGAAATCAGCGATCATCTGGCCATCATAAAGCGGCATGCGCGGACCATACGTTCGGAAGATGCGCGCAATGCGGATATCGATCCCATGCACATCGTGATACGTCATACAGCTCGACTCGGCGAAACGCTTGCCTTCATCGTAACAGGCACGAGGAGAAAGCACGTCAGATGTTCCAAATTCCGTTTCTTTGAAGGAATGTCCATCTTCAGCCCGTGACCCATAGACGACGGAGCTGGATGCAAACAGCACCTTCGAGCGATAGCGTACCGCCACATCGAGCGCATATTTCATGCCCAGCGAGTTGGCATACAGCGTCTGCATGCGATACTGATCGAATTTTTTTGGGCTCGTCGGACAGGCCAAATGATAAATTTCTTGAATCCCTTGGAATTTCACCTTGAAACGCGTGAGTTCCGGGAACTGCTCCGGATCAAACGGCGTATTTATATCGTGACGGATGAATTCGAAGTCTGGATGCTTCAATAAATGGTTGATATTCTCGACATCACTCGTCGTGAAGTTATCCAAACAAATGACGCGCGCGTCTTGAAGCAGACGCTCGCACAAGTGAGACCCAATGAAACCGGCCCCTCCGGTCACGAGAATATTCTTTTTTTCAACAGCAGGAGCGTCTGGCATACAGAAAGATCAGGGTAAACAAGTCTTTAGTGAAAAACTCCAATTTGCTGACGGTGCGAACGGGCGAAGTCGATCATTTTTCCTAAACCTTCTTCAAGACGTACGAGCGGAACCCAATGAAGAAGTGTTCGAGCGCGCTGCAGGTCTGGAAGCGGAGCCTCGCGCGTGAGATGTTCATCGGGTGCTTCAAAACGCACACGGGAGGTACTGTTCGAAAGCCGAATGATCTTCTCCGCAACCTCCGCCCAGCTCAAATCGTGGTCCGAGCCCAAGTTCACAACCGTCACATCCATAGCGGTCCCCATGTGGCGAATCAGACCATCAATCAGGTCGTTTACAAAGCACAGTGACACGCGCGCACTTTCTGGCGCTCGAATCACAATATCCTCACCATCCAAGGCTGACATGATCATATCCGGTAGCAAGTGCCCATCTTGGATCTTCATACGTGGGCCATAGGTCCGGAAAATACGTGTGATTTTCACATCCAAGCCGTACACATCCGCGTAGGTTGAGAGCACTGATTCGCTAAAGCGTTTCCCCTCATCGTAGGCACCGTGTGAGGTGAGGTGGTCAACTAAGGTCGGTGATTCTTCACGCGCGTATGGCGCTTCTGGACGACGACTTCCATAGAGCACCGAGGAGGAGGCATACAGCACTTTCGATTTGTACTGCACTGCGACGTCGAGCACGTTCTTCAACCCAATAGAGTTCGTGAGAATGGTCGCAATCCGGAACTGCTCAAAATGCGCCTTAGAGATGGGACAGGCCAAATGATAAACCTCTTGAATCCCCTGTACGGACAACTTGAAACGATCAAGCTCGCGCATCTGGTCGAGCTGAATCGGCTGCGTGATATCGTGATTCACGAGCTCAAACGAGGGATTCTGCAGCAATCCTTCTAGATTGCGCGGCGTACTGCTCGAAAAGTTATCGAGACAGATGACATTAGCGTCCTTCACCAAGGTTTCGCACAAGTGCGATCCGATGAATCCCGCTCCACCAGTTACGAGAATATTTCGACGAGCAAAAGGGGCGACAGGCATGAGGCAAGTATAGCACACCCGCCACAGAATCTACTTCCCCATTTTCACCACGATCACTCCTTTTTTATCCACTTCCCAGGTCTGTTTGGTTTTTGCATCTGTGAAGATAAAACGCGCTCGCTTCGCATTCCAAACCAACTTATCTTTTGTTTCTTTATTCGTTGTCGGCAACCAGCGTTTCACAAAGTAATTGCTCCCCTCTTTTGTAACGACGGAGGCCAGAGGCTTTCCACTCTGCACACTCCATTGCTGCCAAACAGGCTTTGGAGCCACTAACCAACGGACAGAACTGCTTGAAGTCTTGTAGTAGAACGAGGTTGAAAACAGGCTCTCTTCGGTCGATGTTGCAGGAAATTGGTCCAACGCAGGCAGAGAAGATGAACTCGCACTCGCAATCGTGGCCTGACCAAACACCATAGCTGCTTGTAGCGCCTTGAAGGCATTCAATCGGCCCGATCCCATCTTCCGTTGTTCGCTCGGCTTGAGTGATGCCTCAATACTGTCTGTATTCGTGATCAAGAGCTGATGGAGCTGATCGACCGTCAAGTCTGGACGAACCGCCTTGAGCAAGCTCGCAACACCCGCGACAAGCGGTGACGCTAAGCTTGTTCCAGTCATTCCTTCCAAATAGCGCTCGGCTGGTCGCACACCTTCATCTTTTCGTGGGTAACTCGGACGCGCTCCAAACAAATCGTAACCAGGCGCAGACAAATCGGTGCACTTCAACCCGTAGTTCGCGTAGGGCGCATGCTGATCGAGCGCATCTGTCCCACTCACGCCAACCACGATATTCGTTTCTCCATCAAAACAGGCTGGATAGACCGGCTGACGATCGGTATCTCGCCCCGCAACCGTTGTGCCATTTCCAGTAGCTGCCACAACGAGCACTCCCGCATCACGTGCGCGCTTAATCATTTCTGCCAAGTCTTGGTTATCGTCAAAGCCAGCCAAACTCAAGTTAATAATCGTCGCCCCCTGGTTCACCGCGTAGCGAATGGCCTTGAGCACATTTTGAATCGTCCCAAACCCATCTCCATCGAGGGCGGTGAGCGGCATGATCCGCACCGACTGGTTCACACCCACCATTCCGACATGATCCGCAGCCCGCGCCCCGATGAGCGAAGCAACGAATGTGCCATGACTCCAGGCTTCTTCGAGCTGATTTGGGATTTCTTGCGGTCGAACATCGCTGATGTTGCGCGCAAAGTTCCAGCCATGGACATCATCGATAAAGCCATTCTGATCATCATCAATACCATTTCCTGGGATCTCTCCGGGGTTGACCCAGATCGCATCTTTGAGGTCTGGATGCGTGATATCCACCCCTGCGTCGATCACCGCAACAACCACTTCTTTGGTTGATGTTGGAAGCGCGAGCCAAGCTTGAGGAGCCTGAATTTGGCGCAGATACCATTGATGCTGCCAATAGGGGTTTTGGTCCGGGGGAATGACAAAGTTCGCCGCCCGAGCCGGAACGGCCATAAAAAGCGCTAAAAGAAGCGCTAAAACAGCCATCCCACCTCGTAGGGAAACAAAGGACATATATAGACAACGTTTTCGGAGAAAGGGTACAGTATCCTTAGCGAAAGAGCGAGCCGACTTTTTATGCAAAAACGCCATCAACACGCCAAGCGGACGCTCCTCATGCTTGGAGACTTCCTGGTCTTCGAGTTGTCTTTAGTGATCAGCTTAGCTGGTCGCTATGGATCCATCCGAGAAAGCGACCTTGCAACCCACCTCGTTCCTTTTAGTATTTTGTTCGTGCTCTGGATGGCTGGGCTGTATGCCGCCGGTTTATATAATCTGAGTTTACTCAGAAATCCTCTGCGGATCTTCCGTGCGTTTGCAGAAGGCATGATCGGGAACCTGCTGGTCGGTGTCGCGTTCTTCTATCTCGTACCGGGACTGAATATCGCTCCCCGTACCAACTTGTTCCTTACCTTCACGCTCAGTCTATTACTCGGCTACGCCTGGCGTTTGTGTTTTTTACGCTTCGTTGATCGTCGACTAGCAACAGGTCGCGTGCTCTTTATCGGGTCAGAAAGCGAATCCACCGAAGTAAGTCAGCTCCTCGACCAGAGCTCACTTGGTTTTAAACTCGTTGCCAAGTTTGATCCAAACGGAGGAGAAGCTCCTGAACAGATGGAAAAACAGATGGATCAACTCGTAAAGGACCATCAGATCACCGCTGTCGTTCTTGGGCAGCCGCAAGAAAAAACCGGTGGAATGGATCATCTTCTCTACAGCTTGCTCCTGAATTCGATCGCTCTCATCGACCGCACAGAAATCGAAGAACTCACAACCGGCCGCATTCCCTTGCGTTTTGTTTCTGACCGTTGGTTTTTGACCCACATTCGAGAGGGCGAGAAACATTGGTACGAAAGCGTGAAGCGTTATTTCGATGTTTTACTCGCCGTTCCGTTTGGACTCGTGGCACTTGTCTTAATGCCATTCTTAGCACTCGCGGTTCGCGTGAGCTCACCTGGACCCATCTTTTATAGTCAGCTCCGCGTTGGGTATCAGGGGAAGCCGATTCGTATCTGGAAGCTCCGCACCATGCGTACAGATGCCGAGGTGCACGGCCCACAATTTACCTCCGACACCAAATCTGATCCGCGTATTACAAAAATTGGCCGTCTTCTCCGACAGCTTCGTCTTGATGAGCTTCCTCAAATTTGGAATGTCTTCCGCGGAGACCTGTCTTTTGTCGGTCCACGTCCTGAACGTCCTGAATTTGTCGAGCCGCTCATCGCAAAAATGCCCTACTACGCGCTCCGTCATCTCACACGCCCAGGGCTCACGGGTTGGGCGCAAGTTGTATGGCTCACCCCAACCGCAAGCCTCGACGACAACCTGCTCAAACTCCAATACGATTTATATTATATTAAACATCGTTCGTTCGCACTCGATGCGGCCATTCTCTTGAAAACCATTGGGATTGTGATTCGCCGTCAAGGAACGTAACTATGGATGGGCTTCTCCTCGTTGATAAACCTATTGGCTGCACCTCGCACGACATCGTAGATCGCGTACGGCGCGCCTTAAAAATCCGTGCGGTGGGCCACGCTGGGACACTTGATCCGTTTGCCTCCGGCTTATTGATCCTTGGTATTGGAAGGGGCACAAAGGCACTTACCGCCCTTGTAGGAACCGATAAAGAATACGACGTGACGATCGAACTCGGAAAACGCACAGATACCTTCGATTCCGAAGGGAAATTCACGGAGGAAGTGGACCCTACAAAACCACACCCAACCCTTGCGCAGGTTAACGCTGCCCTCCTCCCCTTCACGGGAACCTTTGAACAAAAGGCGCCACTCTATTCCGCAAAAAAATTGCACGGTACCCCGCTCTACCAGCTTGCGCGCGCTGGTACGGCCACGGAAGAATTACGCCCCGTCAAAGAAGTAACGATCTCAACGCTAGAAGTCCGTTCCTACGCCTGGCCACTTCTTGAACTTCATGTGCATTGTTCATCCGGAACCTACATTCGTTCACTTGCGGATGACTTGGGACAGACACTCGGTGTTGGTGGCTATGCGATTGCATTACGACGCACCATGGTTGGAACCTATACACTAGAACAAGCCCTTTCAGGCAAAGAACTGACCGAGGAAAAAATACAGACTGCTCTCCTCGCGCTACCCAGCCCTACTGCCACGCAAAATCAAACGAGCTAAGCGTATTTCATCGTAGGTATATTTTGCTCCCAACGCTTGATAGACCGGTGTGAGTGTAAATCCACCAGACGTCTGAAAGGCTTGTTTTATGGCGGTCAGACGATCTGCCGGAAAAGGAATATGCGCGACAGAAACAACCGCCCCTTGTTGAATCGCTTCTTCTAGATGCTGAAGGATTGTCCCAAGTGCGAGCCCGCGCGTCTTCGCAACTTCTTCCAGCGATTTTCCAGAGATGAACAATTCTTTTGTGAGCTGTGCTGAATCCCCAAGCGCTTGTTTAGCGCGCGGTTTCAAGACCGTGGCTTGTGTTGTAGAGGCTGGCATTGCCGACGCTGCTGGCCAACCATGTTCGGCTGCATACAGCCGGATCACCGCCAGGAAACTTTCTCCGTATTGCTCAAGCTTCGTCTGACCAATGCCGAAAATCTGTGTCAGCTCCGATGATACTTTTGGCCAGCGGCTCGCCAGATCCGCCAATGTTCGATCCCCAAAGATGACGTAAGGAGGAACACCTTTTTCTTGCGCGAGACGCAAACGATGCGCGCGAAGCGCTTCGAATAGACCTGTGTCATACGGCCCGACTTCGGCCACCGCCTTCGACAAAATCACCTCTTCTTTTTGTGGACAGCACACATCACAGGCCTCACACGTCGCTTCTGTACGCGCCTCACCAAAATATTTCAGTAAAAATACGCGACGACAGGTCTTGAGCTCAGAGTAGTGAACCATTTGCTGCAACTGCTCGTAGGCACGAGTACGTTCCTGCAAGCTCTGCATATCGCGAATAAACATTTCTTGCTTCACCCGATCCCCTGCCGAATAAAACAAAATGCACTGGCTCGGAAGACCATCACGGCCCGCACGACCCGTTTCTTGGTAGTAGCCTTCAACCGACTTTGGCAGGTCCATGTGTACCACCAAACGTACGTCTGGCTTATCAATCCCCATCCCAAAAGCAATGGTCGCGACGATCACGGGAACTTCGTCACGAATAAAGCGCTCTTGGACGCGGGCACGGGCTTCGGCCGAAATTCCCGCATGGTAGGCCGCCGCCTTAACCCCGTTCAA
>CAZRDS010000027.1:0-8686 GCA_964598895.1 uncultured Gammaproteobacteria bacterium
ACCAGCAAAAAGCCATCCTTCACGGATGGCTTTTTGTTTTTCCTATTCGTTCATCCATTTTTTCAAAACGGCCAATTCTTGCTCCAGGCTACTCGCTCCTTGTTTTAAACGTTGGTTGGCACGCCAATGACTCACGCCCTGCATCACGCGCAACACCAAAATAACGAGCGCCACAATCACCGAAAGTCGCGTCGCGTCATGCAGATCCCAAAAAGGAACATAGTTCGCGACCTGAAGAACCGTGGACGTTGGAATGAGATTTTGAACTTCTGCCTGAAGTCCGCGCGTGAGCACGTTCCCCGTTAAACTCGCATTCCAAGTTCCAATACGTTGTACAAATTTACCGACCTCGACCAACCCACTCAAAGCGGCACCGAACGAAAAGATCACAAATCCGGCGATGACCGCTGTTTGCAGGGCGCTCCAGAGCTGCATGCGTAAAAGCAGGCGATGGGAACGCAACAACACCACCTCACATTCACGACGCGCGATTTCAGACGCGAGCAATAGCTCCCGCGCCTCTGGATGGCGTTCAAGCGTATCTTGCAGTGGAAGGAGCGAGGGAAGAGTCGTCGTTTTTGGGAGAACTGAAGACGCCTTGGGGGGCATAATGGGTCTATTGTACCGATGAACGGCGTTTTGGCATACCTCTCTTGAAGTCACCCGGCATCTGATCAAAACCATCTAGAAAAATAAGCGTTTTCTATACAAAAAGGCCAAGAACTGCTATTCTTGGTCGGCCGTTTTGGCACTGGAGGTCTGATGGCCCGTCGTCACAACGAACTCGCGCCCTTTTCGTTCGGCGTATTCATAGTCGTACTGATTGCGACGTGGCTCGCTCTCCTCGCGATCGGAATCCCGATCTGGGGTCAGCACCAACGCCGCGAGCGTAAGCTCCATGCGACGCTCAGCGCCGACTGATGCATCAGTCTGTCTTCTCCCGCCTTCGCCGACGGCAGCCGCTCCTCGCTCGCCAGAGCGAGTCCCACGGGAAAGGGTCTCTCCCTTTCCCCCGTCCCTCAACTCCTCTTCCTCGAATCGAACGAAAGAGGAGCTCAGGAATGGTCCTCGTTTTTTTCTGTGTCTGATTCTTTTTTTACCTCTTCATCGTCTGATTTTTTATTCTTCTCTTTTTGCTCGTCTTCTTCATCCATCTGTTTTCCGTGAAAGGCATTGAACACTTCTTTGAGCTGTTGATTCGTAATGTGTGTGTAAATCTGCGTCGTCGTGATCGAAGAATGCCCAAGAAGCGATTGAACACTTCGGATATCCGCGCCATTCTGAAGTAAGTCTGTGGCAAACGAATGGCGAAGTGTGTGAGGGGAAATCCGTTTCGTGATTCCGGCCACTGTCGCGTAGTAATGAACCAAACGCTCCATCGAACGCGGGGTCAGGGCACCGACATCTTCGGGATTTTTTCGGCCGCGGCCGCGATCGTGTCGGATAAACAAAAATGGGCAACTGTCCTGGCGTGCATCAAGATATTCTCGTAACGAAGAACGCGCCATATCAGATACGAAGACGATCCGAAGTTTATCCCCTTTTCCGCGAACGGTGAGTTCGTCCCGCTCAAGACTCACTTGGTCACGCTTCAAGCCAGCGAGCTCAGACACACGTAAGCCTGTTGAGAATAACATCCGCAAAATTGCTCGGTCACGCAGCTTCACGAGCGGTGCTGTATCAGCGATATCTGGGGCATGCATGAGTCGCTCCAGATCCTCTTGGTTCAAGAAAGACACTTCACGCGTCCCCTGTTTCGCTAGCTCGATCTTTTCTGGCGCTAGTGTCTTGATGTCGTTTCGCGCGAGATATTTCAAAAACGACCGGAGCGCGATCAGGTGGTAGTTCTGCGTATTCTTCTTTAACGGTCCACGATGCGGATCTTCCAAACGATTCAAATACAACCGATAGCGATGAATCGTGTCCTGGGTAATATTCTTTGGATCTGGATCATCTGCCCAATCGATAAAGCGACGCAGATAGAACTCGTAGTTCCGAACAGTCAGCGCCGAACGACCTTTACTGAGCTCGAGGTTCTCGAGAAAGGTTCGAAGTTGGTCAGAGAGAGCAGGCATACGACGCATTTTCGCACATAGGCGCAAGTGTCGCAAAAGCTACATGCGGCCTTTCCCGGATAGCGCTATACTGAGAGCATCTTTTTATGCGTCGGCTCGATCTCACCTTCACCGCGTTGCTCCTTCCTCTGGATTTCCTTGCCGTCTGCGCGGCAGGACTCACAGCCTATTCGTTGCGTACCTCCCAGTTCTTTGTAGAGCTACGCCCGATCTTCCAGGAGATTCCCTTTTTGCCATACATGGCCGCGGTCGCTGTGTTTGCGCTCGTCTGGATGGCGCTTTTCATGGTCGCCGGGCTCTATTCGACCCGCTTGCGCCGCGCCTGGAATGAGCTTGGACGGATCGCGCTCGCCTGTACCGCCGGAGTTGCGATTGTGATCGTGACTATTTTCTTCCGCCGCGAATGGACCGCTTCGCGTTTTATTGTCTTCGCGTTGTGGCCACTCACGATCGTCTATCTTTCTGCGGGACGATTGATTTTGCGTGCGATTCGTAAGCGCATGCTCGCGGCTGGTTATGGCCATCGTAGACTTGTGATCATTGGGCAAAACAAAGTCGCAGAAGATATCGCAACGCTCTACCGCACCAGCCCAACGCTTGGGTACAGCGTGGTTCGCGTGTTCCGTTCGTGGTCAGAAGCGACGGTTCAGGAAATGAAAAAGTTGGTAAAAAAATCTGAGGTAGATGGTATTTTACTCGCAGATCCTTCGCTCTCAAAAGACAAAGCCTTGGATATTATCGCCTTTAGCGAAGAACAGCATTTGAGCTTCCACTATCTTGCCGACCTGTTTGCCGCTCGTTTCACTCATATTGAAATGTCGACAGCTGGCGGTATTCCGATGATCGAAGTAAAGCGTACGCCTCTTGATGGCTGGGGTCGGATCGCTAAACGCGTCTTCGACTTGGTCTTTTCTTCCGTCATTCTAGTAATCGTGAGTCCTTTGCTCCTCATTTCGGCCATTATCATCGTCCTGCAAGATGGCTTCCCGATTCTTTTTCATAACGAACGTGTCGGAGAACGTGGAAATTTGTTCGCCGTCTATAAATTGCGATCGATGTGGAAAAAAAGTAGCATCGGCCCACAATTCTCTCAGAATGCGAATCAAGAGAACATCGAATTTGAAAAGAAGCTCATCAAGGAGAAAAGTGTCCGAGAAGGTCCCGTCTACAAAATTCATGGCGACCCCCGCATCACCCCATTCGGGCATTGGATTCGTCGCTGGTCGGTAGATGAACTTCCTCAATTCTTGAACGTTCTCCAAGGCACGATGTCGATTGTCGGCCCGCGACCTCATCAGCCACGCGAAGTCGATGGATACGAAGGCCATCAACGAAAAGTGCTCGCCATCAAGCCTGGCATCACCGGTATGGCGCAAATCTCCGGCCGCAGTGACCTAGATTTCGCCGATGAAGTTCGTTTAGATACTTGGTATATCGAGAATTGGTCGATCTGGATGGATTTGTACATCCTTCTAAAGACCCCCCTCGCCGTGATCAGTCACCGCAAAGCGGAGTAGGCCCTGTGGATGCATCCCGCGTGCTCGCCTGCTAGGCTTTTGTCATGCGGATTGCTCTGGCGCACGATTATTTGATGCAAGATGGGGGCGCCGAGCGGACGCTCCTTGCACTCCATCGCCTTTTTCCAGACGCCCCAATTTTTACGCTGTTCCATGATGCATCCAAGGTGCATCCTGATTTCAAACAGGCCAAAATCATTCCGTCGTTTTTAAATACCTTCCCGTTTGCTCCAAAAAAATATCAGTGGTACCTGCCCCTCATGCCGCATGCGGCGGAAGCCATTGACCTCTCAGGCTACGACGTCATCTTGTCGTCTTCTTCGAGCTTCATCAAAGGCATTATCGCCTCTCCTGGCGCGACCCACATTTGTTATTGCCATAATCCAACGCGTTTCTTGTGGCAGGAACGCCATGGCTACGTGAACGATCTCCCACAGCCAGGCATCATCAAACGCATTCTCCCTTTCTATCTCCATCATCTTCGCCAGTGGGATATTATCGCAGCTGATAGGCCAGACGTTTTGCTCACCAACAGCAAGACCTCACAAGAACGGATCCGTCGCTTCTATCGACGGGAAGCCAAGGTCATTTTTCCTCCCGTTGATACACATCTTATTCAACCATCAGGAGCGAATCAGGGGTATTGGCTGATCGGTGGGCGCCTCGTGGGGTACAAGCGTTTCGATTTAGCAATCACAGCATTTGCGCGTTTGAACTTACCACTCAAAGTGTTCGGCATTGGTCCCGAAGCAAAAAAATTACGAGCGCTCGCCGGACCAAAAACCGAGTTTGTGGGAGCCGTCGATGAAAAAGCCAAGTTCGAGCTCTACAAACATGCGATCGGATTTCTCTACCCGCACGTGGAAGATTTTGGGATCACCGCCATCGAAGCCATGGCCGCCGGAAAGCCTGTGATCGCCTATGCAAAAGGGGGTATCACAGAAACGGTACTCAATGGAAAAACAGGCACGTTCTTTCATACGCAGTCCTGGGAAGCGATCGCCAATGCCATCTTGCGCTTTGATCCCGCACAGTTTTCCTCCGCCGACATTCGCGCGCACGCCGAACAATTCTCACAAAAACGCTTCGCCGAAGAAATCAAACAAACCATCCTCGATGTCACAGGGCACGCCGTATGAAGATCCTGTTCGATGCCCGGCCGCTCACCATTCCCTCCCCCGGCGGCGTCACACGTTTGATGAAGTTAATCCTGCAGGCGATCGCCGAGTCTTTGCCCGAAGAAACGTGCCTCTTTGGCACAACAGGCTGGAAGGAGCTTAGCCTGGGGCTACCGCCACTTCCAAATAGTCGGCGCGTGCATCTTGGACTCCCGAATAAAGTCGTGAGTGGGCTCACCACGCTCGGACTCCGTTCCTTCGAGCAGCTGTTTCCGAAAGAAAAACCAGATATTCTATTCTTGCCAAACAACGGGCATGTCGGAATTCCCACTATTCCCTATGGCCTCGTCGTGCACGACCTTTCGTTCCTCGTAGAACCAACGTGGTTCAACCGACGTGGGCAGATTTGGCACAAGATCGTACACGCCAGGCGTGTCATGACCCAAGCTACACGGCTCTTCGCCGTCTCTGATTGGACGAAGTTCGCCCTCATGTTGCACTTGGGTATTCCTTCAGAAAAAATCGATGTCCTACAAATCCCTCGTCACACCGACCTTGTGGCGCCAGGCCCCCTCCCGGAAGTACTCCGCGGCAAACATTATGTTCTCTGTCTTGGGAGACAAGACAGACGCAAAAATGCGAGCTGTGTCATCGAAGCTGTAAAACGGCTTCACACCAAACCGAACTACGCAGATGTCTGTCTCGTGATCGTGGGTGGACATTTCAAACCTCTGCACGACCCACGTTTTATCGTGCTCCCTCGTGTGAGCGACGAGACACTCAACGCACTCTACCAAGGGGCTGCCGCTTTTCTTTACCCAAGTTGGTACGAAGGCTTAGGTCTCCCGCTACACGAAGCCTACGCCTTTGGAACCCCTTCGATTTCTGCCTCCACGACCGCTCTTCCGGATACAGCTCCGCCAGGAACGCTCTTTGCACCGCCCTCAAAACCCCATCTCTGGATGATCGCCATTCAAACAATACTCGATCGCACACAGGACATGTCAGCAAAGCCTCAGAACTCCCAAATAAACCAACCTGCTGATTGGAAAACGGCCGTTGCCCCTATTCGAACATTTTTATTGAAGTACAAAAAGTCTTGAAACAACAATGCGCCCGTCCCGGAAGGGAATGCGGGAGAACGCATTGCCGGGAACAGGCGCGAGGCCTCGACCCTCAGTTGTCCTCACGCATTCAGGCATTCCCAAGCGCGGGACGATTCCCCCATCCCGTCAGAACGGGGTCCGTCGAACCATCCGGAGCGGTATCGTTCAGCGAGTAGATCTGGTCATCAGGGTGACACGGCATGTACATGCGACTCACTACATCCCCCTCATCATCCTTGGTGGTAACCCGAACGAGGCGCTGACCTTCCGCCGTGCCGATCATCGTGGTCAGCGAGGAATCGTTCGGGGCCTCCACGAAGAAGCCCTCCGCCGAACCGATGGTGCAGCGATCCGGATCGTAAAAGTTCGGCCCGAGGTTGCTGATGCCCTCACGCTCGTAAGCGGTCGGCGACTGGCCATCCTCTTCCACAAAAAGCAAGCAAACCTGGTCAGCGAAGAAAAATCCGAACGCGTCTCCGAACCCGATCGATGTAGGATCCCTTCCGTTGGGAGCGTTTTCGATCACCGTACAGACGTGCCCCTCATCGTCGACCCCGAGGAACACCACGACCGTCACGCTGCGGCGCACGACCGTGATCGTGACCTCTTCATCTCCAGGCAGCAGCTCGTGAGCCATTACGCACCTCCTCACTTCACGTTCGAACCGAAATTGGTTTCGAAACGATTGTGCGCAAATAGACTCTTCTTTTCCTGGTACTTTGTCAATATTTCCCTTTATTTAGCCAAAAAAGAGAGCTTAAGTCTTGACAAAATAACAAAATATGCTATGCTACTAGGTTCATTTTACGCTGGCCCAGATCGTATCTCGCCAGTTTTTTAAAACCTCGAAGATAGAGAGAAGCACGAAATCGCGTGGAACGATGCGTCTTTCTCTATGTCTTTGCCCATCCTCCCCCGCCTCATGAACCGCGTCCGTGGCCTGCGCCGTACTCACGTCCTCGCCGCTGCTATTCTCGTTTTAGGAGCTGTCATTGCGACACCTCTCTTTGCGAACCAATCTGGCTTGGCCTGGAACGACCGTTCTGGCCTTTTGCCATATCGTGATGGCGCGAGCCTTGATTTGCTGTCTGCCAATGGCGGTAGCTGGCTTGCTTCCGACCAGACACGCTTGTATCGCGTGAATGGCGAAACATTGAATGATCTTACAAGCGCTGTGCGCTCGAATGGTCTGACCACCATCTCGACGCTCGCGTCTGATGACCAGCGTTGGATTGTGAGTGGCCGTGGCTTGGATGCTTCTGGCCCACACACGCTTTTAACCGATGGCAATAGCTTTACGGATATTTCGTCTATCTTTGCGACGGGCCGCGGTGGAATGGATGCAACGGGATACCATGGAACTTGGTATGGCCGCACGTTTAGCCAAGCGACCGCTTATGAACCTGCTCGCTGGACCGCGTTTAGCTTCAATCCAACAACGCTCGAAAAAACAAATTTCCCTCTCACATCCGATCTGAACAACATGGCTCCAGGCTGTATCCGTGAAATCACGGGTGTGCGCGTGTGTCTTGGGGAAACCAAGATCGTTCGCGCCGGGAGCAACTGGTTCCTCATCGGTGGAAACGCCGAAGTGGTGAACGACCAAGGAAAAACAACCCAGTTTGCCAAAGCTTCTATTTGGAAAATCAATGGAACACAGCTGACCCGTTTGTCCGATATCCCCGCCTTCCGTTTTGTGAGTGGCGTGTGGCAAGGCAACAACCAGGTCTTGCTTGCGACCAGCGATGTCGTGAGTACCCCTTTCTCTGCGGACCGCTACTGGGTCTTTGACGGTTCAACCCTCCGCGAAGTTTCAAGCGAAGCGCTCGGTGTTGGCTTACTTTCCAACGATGCACGTGAAGTACGTGCGGCTCATGCCGGCGAGACATGGTTGATTACGCTTGGAAAAAATCTTATCCGTTTTGACGGCGAGAACATGACAAGTGAAGGCAAGTCGCGTGACTTCTTCACGGCCGTGAGCTCGAATGGCCAAGGTGTGTACATGCTTGGAGGCGCTGTCTCTACTCCAGACCAGTCCTTCGCAAGCCAGCCTTTGACCGCGAAGCTTGTGCAAGTAAAGGAAGACATGAACGTCACGCCTTCTTTGCCAACCAACTTGATCTCGCGTTTGCGCGGACCAAGCATCAAGATTGTCGCGATTCCTCGTGACAACGTGGTGGGCGATGGAAAAGTCTACACAGTTCGTGTAACCGCCCAAGACGCCGATGGCGTGGCCGAAAGCTCGGTCTACGTAAACGGAGCTAAACTCAAAATCTGTAAAACCAACGTCTGTGAATTCACACAGACCTACTACACGAACGGCCAGCCAACCCGTGAAGTCGAATTCATGGGAGGTGCAACCGATAACCAAGGAAACAAAAACACCAGTAAAGCGTTGACCCTCACAATCGACCGTACGTCGACCGCGAGCGCCGCCAACGACAAGCTTGGTGAAAAGGATGCGACCGGACAAACGATTACCCTCCCAAATAACCGTACCTGGAACCGCGATGCGAATTCCGGTCTTACGTGGATGGTATGGCGCCAACCAGAACAAAGCGCCCTCAAAGACAACGAACAAACAACCGTTGTCTTTGCCGCTCAGCGCTCTGCTGGTCTTGGTCGCGTGAACATCTTAGTGAATGGCAATGACGCTCGCTCGTGTGACTTCACCGCGCAGACCGATATTCGTGTCTGTACCGTGACACTCTCCGGCAGTGATTATCCAGCCGATGCTGAGATCTTTGTGAATGCCCAGATCTTCAACAGTCAGAATACAGAAACCCAAGCGATCTGGACCGAAGGCGTGCGCATCATGCGCGCGCCGAACAGCGCGACAACGGGCGTACCTGGTCAAACCATCCAGACAG
>CAZRDS010000027.1:8696-13191 GCA_964598895.1 uncultured Gammaproteobacteria bacterium
CGAACGTCCGATTTTCGTGACGTCTCTCACGATTGATCCAAACACCACCAACATCCGTCGTGGAGACACGTTCACCGTGAAGAGCAAGAACCAGAACACGGGAAACGGCCTCGCAACGATTGAAATCTACCAAAACGACAAAGTCATCCGCACCTGTGCTCCAGGAACGGTCGTGAGCGTTGTCGCGTGTGACGCCACGGTCGACACCTCACAGATGCTCGTCGGAACATCCCTCAGCTTTGTGACTCGTGCGATTGATACGCGTTACAACGTCATGTGGAGCAACACCAAGGTTGTCACGATTCGTGATGCCAGCATGCAAACACAGCCAGCCAACTCGAACGGTCCAATTACCGTTTGGAACTGGATGGCCCCTGATGTCTCCGAACTCTACAACTGGCAAACGACGTATACCGTCGGCGCTTGGTCCGCGAACGGCATTCAGCGCATCGAAATGATCGTCGACGGCCAAGTCCGTCGCACCTGTTCCTTTGGAACAGCCACGGGAAACCGTGAGTGTGACGTCGTGCTCTCGAGCAACGACTACGCAGACAAGCACAGCGTCTCGGTCAATGCGCGCGTCACAGACGGCAAAGGCAACAAAGCCTGGTCCGATGTGCGCTCGATCCTCATGCGCCGCGTCTGGGAAGACAACACTGCCGGATTCGTGCCAGCTTATGCGACTGTCAATACGAACGATGAAACCGGCTACAAACTTGGCGAACGCATCACCTTCAAAGCGAAGGGATGGTCGCCAAGCACCGCTGACCGTGTTCAGATCTACTTGAACGGCGCGATGATCGCAGACTGTCCAGGAGACATCTGTACGTTCACGACCGCTCCGATCACGACCGATCAGATCGAATACCAGGCCCGTGTGATCGACCAAGTCGGTCACTCTGCTTGGACCGGTGTCCTCGGCATGACCAAGAAATAAATCTCACACAAAACAAAAACGACCCGAAGTCTTGTGCTCCGGGTCGTTTTTTTATTGTCCTAACACGTCCCCGATCGTGAGTTGAAGTTCTTCGTCGAGCTTATCAAGCGGAATTGATTCTCCCCCAAAATAAATGCGGTCCTGGAACTCGCGAATCTTTTTTGTCATGTCTGCCTGCTTATCCGATTGTGCCGAGAACCGTTCCAGCTTCAACAGACGTTGATGCATCGCTTCTAGTTCTTTTTTCGCTTCTTCCGCATGCCATAACAGCGCTTCCGACTGCGTGAGCCACAGCTCGATCCATACCTCTGGGCGAACCAATTCAATTTCCGTGCGTTCCTCTCCTTGAATAGCGGTCGAGATATTAGGCGAGGTCAGGACTTGTCTCAGCGTCCGTGCCCCAATTCGTTCACGGAGCCGTTTCAACAGAAAGGCCGTTGAAGGACGCACTGCCTCGAGCAGCATTTGCCACTCAATATCAGCACCCTCTGCATCAACATACCGCTGCACCGCACGACGCGCAGACCAGGTAAGGATAGCCTGCTGTAAGACCTGCTCCGCGAGCTCTGCTGCCGGAATCGCATCTCCATCTACTTTTTCTCGGAGAGACGCAAAGGCCCGCTCTCGTTCTTCAAGCGGAAGGTAATCCGCGATCGAATCAAGAAAATCGAGCAACTCCAGCCGGTCTTGAGTATTCAAAAAGGACATAGAAAACTAAGAGTAGAATAGCACATTGTGTTGCACCGCACCTCTTGCATCCTCAGCGCGAGAATATCAGAGCTGCGCGGGTGGTCGGGTCACCGCGAGAAAGAGAGTGGAAGCGTTGTACAAGTACATACGCGAGCAGTGCGAGAACCGCACTACCACACCCGACGTGGAAGAACATCAGTACCGTCCGAGGAGGTATCCGAGAACGAAGAAGATGGGAAAACAGACCGCCACGATCACGCGCGACACGCGTTGCCTGTGCGCTTCTTCGTATGTCAGCAGCGCCTCCTGGAAAAGTTTCAGAGCATCGATGAGTTCGCTGATATTCGCGTATCGTGCCTCAGGATCCACGCGAGTACCACGCTCGACGATCTCCCAGAGCCCGGGAGGATCTGTGGGATGCTCAGCCGGTAAAGAAAGAATACCCTTCTCCGCTCGCCGTAATAATTCCGTCTCATTAACCCTTCCGTACACCGGCTCTCCATAGACGCATCTACACAATACGGCACAGAGAGAGAAGGTATCCGACTTAGGCGAGATTGGAGCATCACATCCAGGCTGAATGCGCGCGTGCTCTGGTGGAATAAACCCCGGCGTTCCCATCCTTCCCTTTTGATACACGAAAGGTGAAACCGAGGCAGGGGCATACGCGAGTCCGAAATCAATCACTACCGCGCGCCATTCGGAGCCTTCTCCCTCTCGCAGTTTCGTCAGCATCAGATTCGAAGGCTTAAGGTCCTGATGAATGATTCCATGGTCGTGACAGAACCGAAGCGTGGTACAGACATCTAAGAGCAGACTAACGACCAGCTTCAGCCATTCTCTCCGCGACCGAGAATTCTTCGATTCTTGCTGATGAATCGCATCAGCCAGCGTCATTCCTTCGATATACTCCATGATAATGAAGGGGACCCCGTAAATCTCTCCGTGACCCTTAATATCCGGCACACTTCCAGGCCGAAGCCTCCCATCTGCCTGCGCGCGGGCAAGGTAACGCAGTACATCCATCTCCTTCCAGAAATGGAGACATACAGATGGCACCTCCCAAAAAATGAGATTAAGCCACTTCAATACCAACATTTTGCCCGCATTATCAAACGCTTTGTGAACTAATCCGAACGAACCAGACGCAAGCATATCCCCGACCGTGACATCTCCAAGTTTCCGACCCGCGCGAGGCAGCACGTCCGCCAGCTTCACTTGACGTTCGGATCCGTTCCGTTCTCCGTCATCTTCATTTATTGTCAAAGATCAATCCTCCTCTCTTCGGGCGTGCAGCACATCGCTACAAACTTCCCGATCAGAACCATAAAATCCCTCTGTATCGCTCTGATCGAGAACGAAGAACTGTGCGTAGTTCAGCAACATTCGATCGTTTCGACAAGTTTTTTTCTTCTCTGTTTGAATAAACCTTTTCTCTCAAACGAGCATTTTCCTATATTAACTCCGTCATCTCAGCTTTTTTTAAAGCAAAAGGCCACATCTACGAGAGACGCGAGCCTTTTGGTTGGCTGCGTTGTAGATGTGGCCACAGTGTCCGCAAACCTAGCGCTTGTTCTCCCAACGAACCGGGACCGAGCAACGCGAGTTGTTAACGCTACGGTCGTGGGCGCACACTTGTACCTGACGGCGGTCACGGTCGAAGTCGACGAGCACGACGCGCTGCCACGACTCGCCGTCGTACTCGGGGACGTTGACCTCGTACCCGGCGGCGAACAGGCCCGGGAGCTCGCCGTAGTCGATGGCTCGGATCATGTCCGGGAAGAGCCACGCGACCACCAGAAGTTCATCGGCGAGCGAGTTCGAACCACGGACGGCCGTGACGCTCTCGCGCTTGCGGTTGGTGTCGAGGTCGGTGACGATCCACTCGACCACAGCCTTGTGGATGTCGTTGCCGACGAGGAGCCGAAGGCGTTCCACGGGCTTACCCTTGTAGGGAAAGCTGCCGGAATGCAGGTCCTCCCAGCGCCAGAAGCCCTCCTCCCCACCGGAGACACGCTTGATACGCGAAACGTGGGCCTCGAAGGTCTTGGCCACGCCTTCGCTCCCCGTTCCGAACCGGATGCGGAGACTACGGTAGGCGTGTCTGCCTTTCGGCCACACCGGAGCGTTCGAGGCGAGACGGACGAAGTCCTCCTCCGGGATGGGTTCCCAGTTAGGATTCGTCCCAGACTCTTCTTCGTTCGCACGTCGGAGAGCCGCGATCTGCTCGTCGACGCTCATCTCGTAGGGATTCTTGTTGAGGTACTGCCGAGCCGCCTCGACCATCACCTTCGCGAGCTCGTTCCCCTCGGAATCGTTCACTGCGCGGATAAGCTCGCGGCCGCAGCCTGCACGTGCGAGACACCCCTTGAACTGGGTGACCTCCCCATCAGTCGCGTCTGAAAACTTTTCAAACGGGCTGGCCATGATGGCTCGCCTCCTTGAGTGCCGTCGGCTGGTCCGAAATGGACTTGCCCTGGTTGAAAACGGCCTATTAAAGCCCAACGCATGAGCTCCAAAACGCCGTTTTCAACTGGCATTAGCTTCAAAGAACATACGTTTGTAGCCGTTTTAGAGGAAAAAATCAAGCCGTCCATGTGTTTTTGTGTCTGTTTTAAAATTTGCTGACTTTTTCCCTCAACCCAGCCTTTTTCCTTGACCATTTTTCTCTTTTCCCCTATACTCGCGCACGACTGTTCGAAGTGCGTTTTTCAGAGTCGTACCCTCCGTGGACGGAACCTGGACCACCAAACAGCTCAGTTTCTATGGCAACCGCCATTTCATTTGCCACATTGTTGGACGAAGCGCAGTACTCTACATTTCCTAAGCCAGGAGATGTCGTAAAAGGGCTCGTGATCGCCGTTGGTC
>CAZRDS010000028.1:0-12180 GCA_964598895.1 uncultured Gammaproteobacteria bacterium
CCGTGGCGAAGCAACCGAGTACCGTTTTGAAGGCACGTCGTTCATCTTCTGTCAGGACGTCTTTTGAACGCCCCTGTTCGACGTCTTTCTGCATGTTGATCTCCGTTGGGAGCCAGTGATTGGCGTTCCCGACGTTGTAGGCATCCCAGGCGAACGTGTGGCGCATGGGATAGAGCTGCACGACATCTGCATCAAGGCCGTTGATGATACGACGATTGTTGATGTGAACGCGATCCGAGGTGAGGGTAATGGGCATACTACGGACAATGAGCAGGCAGAATTATTGGCAGGCTTCGCAGGTTGGGTCGTTAATCTTACAGAGCTTGATCTCCTTTCCGTCCACGAGAACGGTAGGGGAGTCTGCGCCAATTTTTACGGGCACTTCGACTGGTACGGGGACGGACTTGGTCACTGGCTGATTGGCGGGAGCTGCTTCTGCGGGCTTGCTTGATCCTGCACGTTTGTGAGTGGAGCCAAACTCAGCTGTGCTGACCGTTGATTTCTCGACTTGCGAGGCGGCAAGCGTGCGAAGGTAGTACGTCGTTTTCACGCCCAATTCCCAGGCGAACATGTACATATCGTTAATCTCTTTTCCGGAAGAGCCTTTGTAGAAAATGTTCAAAGACTGGCTTTGATCAATCCACTTGCCACGAGCGGCGGCGGCGCGAATCAACCACTGAGGTTCGATGTCGAAGGTCTCCTTATACTTTTCGCGCAGGTTGGCAGGAACCTCTTCGATCGCGGCGATGTTTCCATCAAAGTATTTCAGCTTCTTCAGCATCGAGTCATCCCACATATTCAACTTCTTCAAGTCATCCACAAGAGCCGGGTTGATGACGATGAAGTCACCAAACTGGTTGGCTTTGACGTAGAGGTTCTTGTAGATCGGTTCGATCGAGGGTGTACACCCCGAGATGTTCGAGATGGTCGCCGTTGGAGCAATCGCTAAGCAATTCGAATTGCGCATACCGTGCTTTTTGATCGCGGCACGTACGATTGACCAATCAAGTGTGGTGGTGCGAGAGACATCGATGCGTTCTCCGCGTTCTTGTTCCAACAAGTCAATCGTATCGAGAGGTAAGATGCCACGTGACCACTTCGATCCTTCGTACGATTCGTAGACGTCACGCTCCTTGGCGAGTTCGGTTGAGCCAAGAATCGCGTAGTACGAGACCGCTTCCATACTCTCATCGGCGAACTTCACACAGGCTTCGGAGGCGAAGTTGATATCAAGCAAGTACAGCGCGTCCTGGAAGCCCATGATCCCGAGACCGACGGGGCGGTGACGCATGTTTGAACGCTGTGCTTCAACCGTTGGGTAGAAGTTGACGTCGATCACGTTGTCGAGCATGCGCATCGCGATCGTCACCGTTTCTTTCAGGAGTTCGAGATCGAGTTTTCCGTTCTTGATGTGACGCGCCAAGTTCACCGAGCCCAAGTTACACACGGCCGTCTCTTCTTCGGAGGTGTTGAGTGTGATTTCAGTACAGAGGTTTGAGCTGTGCACGACACCGACGTGATCTTGCGGAGAGCGGACGTTGCAAGGATCTTTCCAGGTAATCCAAGGGTGACCTGTTTCGAACAACATGCCCAACATCTTCTTCCAGAGGTCGCGCGCTTTTACTTTGCGGTGGAGGCGAATCTTTCCTTCCTCGGCGAGACGTTCGTAGTTTTCGTACTGTGTTTCAAATTTCTTGCCGTAGATGTGGTGCAAATCAGGGACTTCGTCCGGAGAGAAGAGAGTCCAGTCTTTGTCATCGCGTACACGCTTCATGAATAAGTCTGGGATCCAGTTCGCTGTATCCATGTCATGTGTACGGCGGCGTTCGTCACCCGTGTTTTTGCGGAGTTCCAAAAAGTCTTCAATATCGTAGTGCCAGGTTTCGAGGTAGGCACAGGTTGCTCCGCGGCGGCGTCCCGAACGGTTAATGGCGGCGGTTGTGTCGTTCGCGACCTTTAAGAACGGGATCACGCCTTGGCTATCGACGCCGGTACCCTTAATGCGTGAACCGGTCCCACGCAAGTTGGTCCAGTCGTTCCCAAGTCCTCCTGACCACTTCGAAAGCTGGGCATTGTCCGACAAGCTCTTGAAGATATGATCGAGCGAATCCATGACGGTCGTGAGATAGCACGACGAAAGCTGTGGGTGCGATGTTCCTGCGTGGAACAAGGTTGGGGTTGAGGGAACAAAACGCAGACTCGAGATGAGTTCGTAGAAACGAATGGCTGTTTCATCCCGCTGGCCACGCGTTTCGTTCAACGCCAAGCCCATAGCGACACGCATCCAGAATGCTTGAGGGGTTTCGAGAACCTGTTTGGTTTCTGGGTGGTTCAAGAAGTAGCGATCCGCAAGCGTTTGCATCCCGAGGAAGAGGAAAAGATCATCACGTTCTGGTTTTAAAACGGTCGAGAGGTGCTCTAAATCAAAACTCACCATGCGTGGGTCGAGTTTTTTCAAGTCGGACAAGGTTCGGATGTTTTTTACGAACGTTGCACGATACACGTCATCTAATTTTGTAAAATCCACGTGTTGGCCGGCGGTCTCTTTGTAGACTTTGTGTGCCAAGAGACGGCTGGTCATTTTGGAGTAGGCCGGATCACGCTCGATAAAGGCACGTGTCGTCATGATGAGGGCCTGAGCGATATCGGACGTCTTCATACCGTCATACACGTCCTGTGCACACTGTTGAGCGATCGCCTCAATGTCGATGACGGCTCCTGCATCTTTCGCCACGTGTCCCAAGGTTTTGCGAATTTTTTCAATCGAAAAGACCTCGGTCTTCCCCGAGCGTTTCACGACCGAAATGGTAAAGGTCTGAGGGCTTTGTTCTCGAATCTTGGCGTGTTCGTAGCGATAGAGGATGTAGTCCTTAGCTACGTCAAAGAAGCTATCTCGCATCAGCATCTGCTCCACGACGTTCTGAACCTCTTCAATCGAGGTTACGCCATCAGCGCCAACGCGCGCTTCAAGGGCTCCCACCACGTCCTGAGTGAGGCGTTCAAGCACGGTTGGTTCAACACCCCCTCGGATGGCGGTAAAGGCCTTGAAAAGGGCTTGTGTAATCTTGGCAGTATCGAAGGCAACGATTCGTCCGTCGCGCTTTTTGATGCGGAGAAGTGACCCCATATTCGGTGGAAGAGAAAAAGGAGAGAAAAGCGTAAATGAACTCACTAGTTGTGGTTGGATGTTTTTCCTCCTAACACAACATATTGTGGTAGGAACTTAATTAAACCACAAGATCTAGTGTTTAAGAAGTTTTGTGTGTGGATAACGAGTGGGTGGGCTGGGGATGTTTTATCTGGGTAAAAAAGGCCCTATTTTTTGAGAAACGCATCGGTTGAAGAGAGCGAGGCGCCTGCACCGTTGATCGTCAAGAGACATTGATTCTGGGAAGGGATAAAAAGACGCCTGAAGGAGTATTCCTTGAGGCGTCTTTTTTGAAATAAGTCCTAGCCCAGTGTCTTGATGGCGGACCCTTCTTTTTTCTTCGGAGCGACCTTATCTGGAGCGCCGAATTCTTCTACAGCTTCATCTAAATGATCGCGTCGGTCGACTTCAGAGAGTTCCAGAATAGCCTTTGCGATTTCGTTTGGTTTTGGGATCTCCTCAAACATGAAATGTTCGTGTTCACCCGCAGTTTGAATCTCAACTTCTCCATAGTTGAACATGGTTTTTGCAAACCCATTTACCGTTGCCGTCACATCTTGGATACGATAGAGACGGAGTTCCGACACGGTACGGCCAAACAATCCATTTTGCTCAATGTTAAGAATGCGGCGATTCGTTACGATCCAGCTATCGAGGTAGTAGTCGAGGAAAAGCTGAAAAAGGAATAACCAGGCAAGTAAGAAAAAGCCGGATCCCCCAAACACCAACAGTGTTTGAAAGCCTGTATTTGCGAGCAAATCTGGTTGAAAGATGCGGAAATAGGCCAGAATCAAAAGAGGGGATGCGAGCAAAAGCGCGTAACCTACGACAATGCTGAGGAGCGTGATCGGGTGGCGACGCAAAAAATAGACAAGTTTTTCGTCTGGAATGGCGTTCGGCAGGTTCTGGAGATCAAGCATAACGGGTTAAAAGAGCGACAGCGGATCAAGCGCGCGTGAAAGGTCGCTACTCGCCGCATAGCCAAGGGTCATCAGGAGCACGGCGGCAGAGACGGCGATGAAGAGCCCGGCAATCAGATAGGTCCAGGTACAGGACAATCCGTAGCGAAGAGCGGTTGCGAGCGTAAGGAGCGAAGCGAGGACAAAGATGCCGACTACGACAAGCCAGGCAAAAAAGATCCAGACAAGAGGAATCATGTGGCTATCATACGGGAAAAGCAGAGGAGTCAGCAATGCGTATGGGCTCTCACGAGGCTCTATCTTGTAGTGTTGAGCGTGAATCCTAAATGTTGATACGCAAGATCCGTTGCGATACGACCGCGAGGGGTGCGTGTAATAAAGCCTTCTTGAAGAAGGAACGGTTCGATGACTTCTTCGACGGTTTCGATCTCTTCGGCAATGGTGGCAGCGATGGAAGCGAGCCCGACGGGACCCCCTTTAAAGTTTTCGATGAGTGCACGAAGGGCGCGACGGTCGGCCTCGTCTAGGCCGCGTGTATCAATTTCAAGGGCTTCTAAGGCTTCGTGGGTGAGCGCTTCAATAAGCTTCCCATCTGCTTTAACCTGCGCAAAGTCGCGCACGCGTTTCAAGAGACGATTCCCGATGCGCGGAGTCCGTCGTGAGCGAAGCGCGATCGCTTTGAGGGCCGTGTCATCGTAAGGAATGGCGAGTAACTCCGCACTTCGACGCAAAATCGCTTCCATTTCCTCGGGCTTATAAAAGTCGAGATGGTAAGTCACACCAAAACGGTCACGGAGTGGAGCAGAAAGAAGAGAGAGGCGAGTGGTTGCACCAATAATCGTAAAGCGCTTTAAGTCTAGGCGGAGCGTGCGCGCTGTTGGTCCTTTGCCGATAACGATATCGAGGGCGTAGTCCTCCATGGCAGGGTAAAGGACCTCTTCGATCGAGCGATTCATGCGATGAATTTCATCGATGAACAAAATATCACCCTGTTCGAGGTTGGTGAGGATCGCCGCCAAGTCGCCGACATGTTCAAGTGCGGGGCCACTCGTTACTTTGATGTTTGCCCCCATTTCTTTGCTAATGACGTGGGCGAGAGAGGTCTTTCCAAGGCCTGGCGGACCATAAAACAAGACGTGTTCCGCTGGTTCGCTTCGCAGCTTGGCTGCTTCCAAAAAGATGCGCAAATTCTCCTTCACTTTTGTTTGCCCGATGAAGTCCTCGAGACAAGTAGGGCGAAGCGCGAGGTCAAAATTGCGTTCGGTTTCGGTAACTTCAGGCGCAACGAGGCGCTCGGCAAAGGAAAGATCATCCGGCAAGAACGGTTCCATGCTCTCAGTAGACCTGTTCGCTTTATGTTCGTCAATGTGAAGAAGAATCGTAGAAGACTTCTACACTATCCTCTTCCTTTGTCTTCCGGTACGCTGAACAAACTATGGGCCCCCAACTTCATTCGTTCATAGGCTGGTTCCTCAATCTCGACCAAGGGCTTGGAGCGGTTATTGCAAGTCAAGGAGAGTGGACCTATGCCCTGATCGGACTCATTATTTTTTTTGAAACAGGGTTGGTGGTAGCACCTTTTTTGCCGGGCGACTCCCTTTTGTTTGCGGCGGGAACATTCGCTGGAATCGGAGCCCTTTCGATGTGGGTGCTTTTTCCTCTCTTAATCGTCGCCGCAATTTTGGGAGATACATTGAACTATTGGGTAGGACGCAAGTATGGGCTTAAAGCCTACCAGCGCTTTCAGGGAAGACTGCTGAAGCCAGAATATCTTGAACGCACCCAAAATTTTTATCGCAAGCATGGATCACGCATGATCGTACTCGCCCGTTTTGTGCCGGTTGTGCGTACACTGGCGCCTTTTGTGGCAGGGGTGGGGGAGATGCCTTACGCCACGTTTCTTCGGTATAACGTCTTGGGCGGAGTCGCGTGGGTGACGTTAATTACCTTCGCGGGTTATTATCTTGGAACGGTCTCGGTGATCAGACGGCATTTCAGTTTAGTCGTGATGGCGATCGTGCTTGTTTCTCTTTTTCCGATGGTCTGGGAAAGCTTTCGTGCTCGTAGAGAAACCAGAAATTTAAAAGAAGAGAGCTGAGGGTTGTCTTCTCGTGTGAAGCGGTTTACAGTAAGAAAACTCATTCACGTATCTCTTACTTTATGATGAACGAAGGAACAGAAGAAGAAGTTGAACCGGCTGCAGAAGAGACAGTAGAAGAACCAGCGGCAGAGGAAGAGGCGGCGTAACTCTTAAGACAGCGTCGATCTATGGTTCGCTATCAAAAACCCCCACAGCCATTGCCACCGGTTCCTCCCGTGCCTCCGGCCGCGCCTGGAGATGGTCTCCCGAATCCGACTCCCTCCCAGTCATAACCCACGGTCCCAACGGTCTAAAGGAAAAATGTCCCACCACCTCTTCCAAAAGAGCCTGGTGGGATTTTTTGTTGAAGCCATGTAGGCTCTGTGGGCATATGTTGCGTTGTCTATCGTTACCTACGCGAACAAAGGAAGAGGTGCAAGCGTTTTTAGAGAGCTACGCGCTTGAAGTTCGCGCGCCGCGTGAGACACATCTTTCGCTAGAGATGCGTCGTGCGCGTATGCAGTATTTTTTAAAAGTACTCGGGGACCCGCAAGAGGCGTTTAAGGCCATTCATGTTGCCGGAACAACCGGAAAAGGCTCTACCTGTAGCTACATCGAAGCGATTTTGCGACAACACGGCTTTAAAACGGGTCTGAGTCTTTCGCCTCATGTTTCTGACATCCGCGAACGATTCCAGATAGGCGGGCGACTGATTGAAGAAGAACGCTTTGTGCGTCTTATCCAAGGTGTTCTGCCCGCAGTTCGACAGTTAGAACAGGAGCCGCAAGGCCCACCTGCGTACATGCAGCTCCTAAGAGGAATAAGCTATCTCCTGTTTGCTCAAGAAGGTGTGGACTATGCTGTGATAGAAACGGGGATAGGCGGTCGCTTCGACTCTTCGAATAGTATCCAACGCACGGATAAATTTTGTGTCATCACAAAACTTGG
The DNA here is from genome assembly GCA_964598895.1 of uncultured Gammaproteobacteria bacterium. Classification (GTDB taxonomy): domain Bacteria; phylum Patescibacteriota; class Patescibacteriia; order 2-12-FULL-60-25; family 2-12-FULL-60-25; genus JAGOTP01. Next base: position 7,097 of record CAZRDS010000028.1, read on the forward strand.
TTTTGACCACATGAACTCTTTGGGAGATACGATTGAAGCCATCGCTCTTCAGAAAGTTGGAATCATCCATCCAGGAAATGAGGTAGTGCTAGCAGTGCAAGAGGAGATCTCACGAGATGTGCTTCAGAAAATGGCTGAATCCGCAGGAGCGAAGCGGGTTTGGTGTGTCCCAGAAACTCCATCGAGTCGCTTCGCTGTATCTTCCGTTCCATATCTCCAGCAGAATGCGGAGACAGCGCAGTTTGTGTGTCAGCATCTTGCGCGCCGTGATGGTTGGAAAGAGGAAGCGGTGGTGACGGAAAAATCCTTGCGAGAGACGGAGCTCCCTTTACGGTTTGAGCGGTATTTATGGAAGGGAAAGACGTTTATTTTTGATGGCGCACACAACCCGCAGAAGATGCAGGGACTCGCTCAGGCGTTACGTTGTGCGTTTCCCACGGAGTCGTTAGCTCTTGCGGTGGCCTTTAACCCAGGAACAGACATTCCAAAAACACTCGCCCCACTTTATCCGATCGCGCAGCGCTTCGCCTGTGTTGATTTTATCGGTGGCCAAGGGGACTATCGGTTTCGTTTTATAGATCCAACCAGTGTTGCAGTGGTGCTTCAAGAGGCGCCATCGGAGAAAATAGTTCAGATCCTTCCAGAATGGGAGCTGTTCCTTGAGTGGGTAGAAAAAACACCGGAGCAGGTGATTGTTGTCACGGGTTCGTTTCATTTTGTTGCGAGTGTACGCGAGAAGCTGTTCGAAGAAGCGAATAGGGGATGATATACTCCCCTCATCTATGAAAACCGTCATTATTGCGATCCTCGTCATTCTCTTGTTGGGGTTGGGAGGTTATGGACTCTCGACGTATAACTCGCTCGTATCTAGCCGAGAAGCGGTTGCGGGGAAATGGGCGCAGGTAGAATCGCAGTATCAGCGTCGGTTTGATCTCATTCCAAACTTGGTCGAAGCCGTAAAGGGGAGCATGAAACAAGAAACGGCCGTCTTCGGTGCCATTGCGGAGGCGCGTACGCGCTATGCAGGGGCACAAACGGTTGGAGAAAAAGCCGCCGCCGCGGATCAATTGGATAGCGCTTTCTCACGGTTGTTGGTTGTGATGGAGCAATACCCTCAACTCAAGTCGATCGAGACCGTTACGACGCTCATGTCGCAACTCGAGGGCACAGAAAATCGGATTGCCGTGGAGCATCAGCGCTTTAACGAGCAAGTCCAGACTTACAACATTCAGGTAAAAGGTTTCCCCACGTCGGTGATTGCTGGATTTGGAGGATTTACCCCGGTTGAATATACCAAAGCACAAGCGGGAGCAGAGGTGGCCCCAAAAGTTTCTCTCTAAGGTACGGCTTGTATGCGTGGTTCATTTTGGAAAGCGATCACAGTCGTTGGGCTTGTTGTTACAGGGCTTCTCACGCTTGGTATATCGGCGTTTGCGTACACGTCTCCAGGATCACCTAGTGGATACGTAAATGATTTTGCAGACATTCTCACACTTGATCGAAGGACAAAGCTTTCAGAACAAATCCATCAGTATAAGGAGCGTACAGGGAATGAAATTGGAATCGCCATCATTCAGACAACGGGAGATGAGTCGATTGAACAGTATGCGGTTCAATTGTTCCAGGAGTGGGGGATCGGAAAGAAAGACGAAGACAACGGGGCGCTCTTATTGCTCGCGATCCAGGATCGAAAGCTTCGGATTGAGGTTGGATACGGACTAGAAGGAGTCCTGACTGACGCCAAGAGCGCTCACATTATTGCGAACGCGACCCCTCTCTTAAAACAACAGAAATATGGGGAAGCGGTTCAGCAAATGACGGATCAGCTGATCGGTACGCTCGACGGAGAGTCGTTTCCTGGAGAGGAATCCATCAATCAGCCTACGGTCGATGAAGCGACCATGAGAAGAATTTTTATCGCGGTTGTGGTCTTCATGTTGCTCGTCGCTTTCATTCCATTTCTTATCCTGGTTTGGTTTTTCACCAATAGATACAGGTTCCGTTCTAGACTTGGGGGTGGATTCAGCGGGGGCGGGAGTTCCTGGGACTCCTCATCGGATTCATCTAGTTCTTCGAGCGATTCGTCCACTTCTTCAAGCTCCAGTGACTCATTTGGAGGAGGAAGTTCAGGGGGTGGTGGAGCGAGCGGGAATTGGTGAAGTCATGGATATGGTACACGAAATTGAGATGCTTGTAGTTTCGTGTACCATTTTCTAAAATAGGTGCATGAGTAAAAGAGGCTGGACGAGAGAAGATCTTCAGAATGCCACGAAGTGTTGTAACAGTTATCGCGGTGTTTTGAAGGAACTCAAGCTTGTTCCGGCTGGAGGAAATTATCTCCAAATCAAGAAGTATCTGGAAGAATACCAGATCGATCATTCTCACTTTACCGGGAGAATTTGGAATAAAGGCCTCAAGGGCTACTTTAGGCCGCTGATTCCACTGAGAGAGATCTTACAAAAGAATAGCGATTACCAGTGCTTCAAGCTAAAACGTCGTTTATTTCGAGAAGGGTTAAAACAGCCGGCCTGTGAGATGTGTGGTTGGGCGCAAAAAACACCAGATGGGTATCTTCCTCTTGAGTTAGATCATATAAATGGTGACCACAGAGATAATAGACTTCTCAATCTGCGAGTTTTATGTCCTAATTGCCACAGTCTTCAGCCCACGCATCGGGGCAGAAGGCGAAAATAGACAGAAATCATTGGCCGAATGGCGAAATTGGTAGACGCATGACACTTAAAATGTCAAGCCCAACGGGCGTGTGGGTTCGATTCCCACTTCGGCCACCATACAAAAACATCTTCTCGATCAAGAAGATGTTTTTGTATACAGACCGACCACAGGATTTTATCTGGATCTTATTGATAAGCGCATCTTCTGAAGATCAGCTATAATCTGTTTTAGTCCTATGCATAAACTGTACACTCCTCCCTCTCAAGAGGATTGGAAAAATCAGGTTTTAGCTGAGACAGAGAACAGGAGTCTCCTCGCAGAGACGAAGCGATGGGCAGACGGCTATGGCTCGTGAAGGGGAGGGGCTCGGCCAGCCTTCTAGAGAATCGGCTGAACGTGTTCCTGCTCTTAAAGCGTATGAGGCCGAAGACTCACCTGAAATGGCCTGTGCCAAAGCGTATTGGCGTAAGCGCTTACAAGGAGAACGTCGAATCGAGACGCCGCTTGATCCAGACTGTAAGATTACGGTGATTGTTTCCGCTCGTGGAGAAGATGTTGCACGTTTTGCAAAACAAGTCGCTTCATTAAAGGCTCAGCGGGGGATCAAGCCGAGTGAGTTTGAAGTGGTGTATGTGATTAATAATGGGATAGATGATGGATCTGTAAAATACCTAGAAACACGCGCAAAAAATAGACAGGCGATTGAATATTTACGTCAGGATCATGGCATTGTGATCCATGTGATTGATAAAAGTTCACCTGGAAATGCGATCGAAGGGTGTAATTTGGGAAAAGCGAGGAATCGGGGCGCCGCTGAAGCCGGCGTACGTTTTTATGAGCAGAAAAGAAATGGAGTTCTCCTTCAGACAGATGCAGATACGTGGTTTGAAGATCCAACCCACTTAGCACGCGTACTTGAATACATGGATCAAGATGAAGAGCTTATTGCTATGGCTGGTGGCTATGTCTACGAATGGGATTTGGATGAGGAGAGCGGTACAGACCAGATTCAAGCACGAAAAAATATTGAGCTCGCCAATCAATTAAAGCAGTTCAATCGTCTCATGACGTTTCTACAGAGTCAGTTAGATTCTTCCAATGACGTAAGGTTGCGTTTCTCCGGCTGTCACATGATTAGTCGTAGTCTTGAAACGGCAATGGTGGAGGGGCTCGCAGATACATCAGAGTTGGAAGATGTTCATTTTGGTTCGGCGATCAATAAATTCGCACAACGGCACGGTATGAAGGTGGCGAATAAACAGACGGAGCTGCGCCTTGTCACTGCTTTGCGAGCATCGGACAGAACGGATGGATTTTTCACTAAGGTGTTCAGTCGTTTAAGTCGACATGAGACACTCCTTGTCCCAAATGTGTTCGCATCAGAAACACTTGCAGAATTTGGTCAGCGTTTTCGAGATGAATTTTTCGCCGCGTTTGAAAAGAAAGAATCGACGATAATCAGAGCTCTTTTCACAAAAAAGAGCGGAGCTTTTTTACTTGAGGAAGAGAGCTTTGAGCAGGCAATGCAGCAGATGGAGCAAGGGAAGCCAAAAAAGGGGATGGAGCTCTTGAAGGCATTGCGTAAAATGTCCGTTGGAAAGAGCCCGCTCTTAGAAGAGCTGTATGCGGAGGCCTATCCTCAGGTTCCCCTCACGGAAGCCTATCTTGAACAGGTTCGTTCCCTGGTTTTGACTCGTCCGGGGGGCGCAGCTATTTTAGCAAAGATCGATGCATTCTATTCGTCTATCCGTGTAAAAGCAGGGAAGGAATAGGGAATAATGACGCACTGCTCCTCTACACCCGTCCGTTGATAGATGAGCGTGTGTTCATGTCATGATGTTTGTTGCGTAATAAAAACAAAAAAATCGCTTAGAATAGAGCCTATTTGATTGAACACGATCGCTATTCGTTCGTGTGCAGCTTTGCTATACTAAGTGTGTCATTCCTCTTTTACTAAAACCGTTTCTATGGATGTGCACGGCGACGAAGAGCTTCTTCGACGAGCAAAGGCAGGGCCTGAAGGGATAGGGGCCGTGTACGACGCCTATGCCGACCGGGTCTATGGGTTTTGCTTAAAACGCTGCGGCCATCGTGAGACCGCAGAGGATTTGGTTTCAAAGACGTTCATGAAGTTTTGTCAGCATGTGGGATCGATCAATTGGCAGGGGGTTTCGATCGGGGCCTGGTTGTTCCGTGTGGCTTCGAACCTCATGATCGACCATTGGCGGAGCATGTCTGTCCGGATGGACGAGTCGATCGATGATATTGACGAAGATGGTCCAGCGCACGAGCTTCCTTCGAACCTTCCTTCGCCGGCGGTCCATGCTGAACTCGCTCTTGAAAAAACAAAGTTACTCGACGTGATCAAAACACTATCACCTCGTGATCAGGAAGTTTTGGACCTTAAA
>CAZRDS010000028.1:12190-12454 GCA_964598895.1 uncultured Gammaproteobacteria bacterium
TCGATTCTTCAGATTAGTCCGAATCATGCTGCGGTGCTCGTCTATCGCGCGACGGCCCGTTTGAGCGCTAAGTACAAGAAACTGTATGGAACATAACACCCCGCTTTCCCAAGACCCGGTTGAACGTCTGCTTGAGGACGTTGGCCGCGAGCCGATGACCCTCCGGCCGGAGGCGAAAGTTCTGCATAAGCAGCAACTCTTGTCGTTGGCGGAGCGCCTGCAACAGGAAGCCATTGCCCACGCAGCGTCCCCGACGGGGCCGTT
>CAZRDS010000029.1:0-220 GCA_964598895.1 uncultured Gammaproteobacteria bacterium
CACCCGACGGAAAAACCCATGCTCTGTGTGTGAGCGTGGGTGATAGCCGCGTCTACTTGCGCCGAAAAGGAGTTTGGACCCAAGTTTCGCATGACCACTCCTATAGCCAGTCTTTACTCAAACTTGGACTGATTGCGAATGAGACCGATCGTGAGCAGCTCGTGTTCCGAGCGGATATCGAGAAAGCTTTGAACGGACCCCTCGATACGCCCACACGTGA
>CAZRDS010000029.1:230-7704 GCA_964598895.1 uncultured Gammaproteobacteria bacterium
GTGACGCGCTTATCTATCTTTTGGCTTTTTACACTGCCGCACGAGAAACGGAACTCCCTCTCGGCTTTTTTAACTGGAGCATTTACGAATCCCTGGGAAGAGCTGAGCACGAAGTGAATCCCTACATTACGTTCATTGAACTGGAAGATGGTGATGAGCTCTACACCATGACGGATGGCCCCTATGAGAACCTTTCTCCCAAACAGTTTGAAGAACTACGACAGCGAGTCGTGGGTGGCGATCTGCAGACAATCTGTCAGCTCCTCTGCCAAGCCGCACAAGATGCGGGACTGAAAAATGACGATAGTCTCATTGCCGGACAACGAGTGAAATTCGTACCTGTTGCGTAGATTTTTTTGAAGAGCCATTTCTTTCGTTCCTTACCAGGCTCACAACAGGAGGTCCACAGAATGACCAAGGACAGATCACCCTTCCATTCGGCACCCACGTGGCGACAAGCTCCCTCGCCGCAGAGGCCCAGACGGTGGTCATCGAGACCGCTGATGGTCGCGAGCTCTACGACCGCCCCTCTGTGACCGCAGGGGTCTATCGCCAAGGTCCGCGCGCGGCATCGAGGTCGCCGTCGTCTTCATGAAGCGCTGGTTCGGCGACATTCCGAGCCTGCAGCCGCTGTGTGATGAGGAAGGCTTCGTCGTGTGTGCAGAACCGCCCGGTGGCCTGATCGACAACATCGCTGATCTCGATTTTCTGCGCGAGGCTCCACCCAACGCCATCGTCCGACGAACCGCTCTCCGAGAGATCCGAGAAGAGTTCGGCCACCTCCCGCGACGCCAGATCCGCTCTCTGCGGGTACGGCGTTTCCCGCTCGCGACACTCGGAATCGCCAAGGCGTCGGCCTTCCAAGCCTTCGTCGATGAACACACCCCCACCTTCCTCCGCGCACCCGCAGACGGCACGCACAGCTCGTGCGCTCGTCCCCCGGGTGCGCTGCTGTTTTTAAACATTGTTTAAAAACAGCAGGAAGCAACCGTCTGGAGGAGTTGCCTCCAGACGGTTAGAGAACCGGCTTCTCGTCAGACAAGACGGAGGCAGGCTCCGGCTTGCCGTCTCCAGACAGGTACTTCACCTCCATGAGGTAAATCGTCTGCAGCGTGCGCACTTCACGCACTCGCCCGTTTCCAGCTACAGGAACAGGACGAACATAGATCGCAACAAGAAAAACACTCATCGCGACCCCGAGCGCGATCTGAACCACGTGCAACACATCCCGATGATCGGTATTCCGGTTCATGACTGAGCCTTTCTGAAGCTGCTGTTTGTAGCTTCTTTATACCCCGTTGCCTGAAAACACCTGTCGCGTCAAGCACTAACCGTTACTCTGTGACTCCTTGTTGGTAATAGGGCGGGGTTTTGTCGTTGCGCATCAAAAAAAGAAACAGCCCCACTAAAAATAGTGCGCCTCCGACAATCAATGGGTATGCGAGCGGACGTGGTAAACGCGAGATCTTAGGATCAACCGAGGACACAAACACATCTCGCACCTCTCCTTTCTTCACCGCCGGTGATGCAACTGCTCGATTACTTGGCGGGCGATTATTTGAAACGGTGTCTCGTCCGGTATAGGTCATCGATCCAATCACATAGTGATAGTCGACTAAGCTTCCCAAGTTTTGATGAAAAAAATCACTCACCATCACCCCTCGATCTTCCGGCCAGACCGCATCGTAGCGCACAATCGCATCGACCGTGCCTGAAACCGTCAAAAACCCACGTCGCGCCCAAAGTTCAAACGAAGCTTGAAGCAGAAATACCATCGCAACCACGAACAGTAGACAGGCAACCATTATTTTTAACTTCTTTTGAAAGGCGTCAATTCGATCTTGAGAAGGCGGGGTCGCGAAGCGCATAGGATAAAGGATATCATGCCGTCTTTTGAGAAAGTACCCTCTATAAAAGATCTACCCGATCGACCAACTCGCAAGCTCGTACACATCAAGCACTACTTGTTCGTATGGATGTACCCGCTTAATGGCGGCAATTGTATCGGCGACAAGATTTTTTGGGCACGTGACCTCAATACGCTCCTCTTCTACCTCTTCATACCTCCCCACCAACCCAATGGCTGGCTGAGCTCCTGCCTCTGGCCTAAATCTACCCATTCCACGAGAAGAAAAGCTGCAAAATCCGTAATTTCCTACACGCCCCGCTCCCGCCATCCCGATCGCTTCTCTCACTGGATCTGCATGCGAAAGTGGAACGTAGGCAACAATTTTATAGAGGATCATAGAAAAAAGTGATTGTGTACTATTTTACGTCATCTCTTTAAACAGCTGTACATATTGATTCGCCAACCGTTCATTTTTCGTCGTTTGAGATCCTGGAATCGGACGTACCAATTCCAGCCAGGCGTCTGCCGTCGTATAGCGCTCATCTATTCGCACGGTAGGCCATTTGTCCTTTGATGGCTTCATTCCGAGCTTTCCAGCAATCATTTCTGAACCTACGCGCGCACCCGATGGCGTTCCGGGAATGGCCCGCCTCATATCCTCAAGAGAAATATTAAACGCATAGACCATCTGCTCCGGCTTCAGCATCTTCAGAATGTGTGCAAAGCCGCTTTTAAATTCAACTGGTCTGCCGTCAATGTCCGAGCCTCCTGTTGGAAAAAGAAATACAATTCCTCCTTTTACCAAAGCTTTCTCGACTCGTCGTAACATGACACGTAGCTGCCCAAGGTCCTTTGCCGCTGGTAGCAAATATTCCTCACCGACAATTCCTTTCATTCGGTCTACGTTTTTCTCGGCTGCAATGAAATAGACATCTTTCCGATCCAGCGTTTTCACAACGGCCGGAACATCAATCGCGCCTGGATGGTTCGCAATAACGACTCCTGATTCCGTACGTAGCTTGTTTCGCCATGCGTTAAATTCTGGTCGACTTTCTGCGATATACACCGGTCGAATACCCACCTGTTCAAAGGCCATGTCAGCTAAAGCAGGATATCCACCCTCTTTAAACCGTTCTTTCGCGCCATGCATCGCAACATCAAATAAAACTGTTTCAGATCTTTCCTGTACCTTCTTGAGGAATTTCATAGTAAAAGTATACAGGCTTGGTCAAACAAAAACACACCCGTTTAAAGATGTGTTTTTGATAGTCCGGCAACGGGCTACTCTTCGCCAAATTGGAAATAGAGATCTTTGCTAAATAAAAGCAAAAACGTGAGATATAGCCTACATACAGCCAATTTATTCATTTATCATTCATTATCATTCTATGGCTTAGCAAAGCATGAAATATCACATGTTGGGCACTATAATATAATTCAATTAGCGTCATCGAGATTGGGGCAACGAGACTTTCCATTTTATATGGAGGGTTTTTGTTTTCTGAATTTATCACGGTTTATACAATTCCTCTGATGCCCTCTCAATAGAGAGCCCCAGGGGAACTTCGGCGGTCAGGTCACCGAGTAGGAGGTGGGAACGATCATCATACCTGACATGATGAGTAGTTTATCGTGAAGGAACGTACCGTATGCGAGCTACGACCACTCGACGGCAGTGAACAGGTCGTTGTCCCTGTATTTCACCGCGGGGGTCGTCGAGATCGCGTACTGGATCACTTGATCCCTCATGTAGCCCTTCACGAAGGTGATGCCGGGGGGCATGTCGTGCCCGTAGGTGGCGAGGTAGGCCTTCCGCGCAGCCTCGCTCGCCTTCTGACCGATGCGCAGGGGGCGCTTGAATCCGCGTACAGACACCTTCCGCTTTTTTACGGCGGCAGAGCTGTCACCCGTCTTCTGCCAGGACCTCCGCTCTCGCGCCTCGGTTGAAGCAGCGACGATACGGTAGTAGGCGTCGACGACCGCGAACTCGAGCATCGCTGCCAGCGCCTCCTCCTCATGGGCATGCTCCCCGCGAACGACGATCTCCGGATGAACTCGGAGCTCGAAGTTGTGCAGTTCCGTGCGGAAGGTCACCAGAGTCGGAGTCTCCTGCCGAACGATGATCTCCACACCCACGTCGGGGAACTGATGGCCCTCCGAACGGAAGACGATCCCCCGGATGCCGGCGTTTCGCAGAGCCGCCACCTCGATCTCGACGTGATCACCTCCCTGAGCACGTAGCGTACGCAGAGAGTCGTCCATGATCGCGAGCGTCCTGCGGTCGAACTCGCGCTCGATCTCAGCCTCATTGGCCTTGAACCACTGGATGGTGCGCTCTCCCGCCTCTCGACGGGAACGAACCTTCTCAGAGTAGGCGTCACGCCACTCGCGGAACTTCGAGGCGTGAGGTTCACTCAAGCGCAGGCACGGCTGGAAGAGGTACGAAGCCCACTCCCTCATGTTCGCAGCGAACTGCGTGTCACCCGGATGCTGATCGAGCAACTGCCGCAGAACCGGACTCTCCGTCGCTTCCGCCGGATCGTCGTCGTACTCACCGAACGCCTCGTACCACGGCTTATGCAGCGTGAAGCTGCAGACGTGGAGGATGGAGGCCAGCACTTCTTCGGCAGCGTACGAGGAAGGCAGCATCTCAACCAGACGCTTGAGCCACGCCTTCTCGTCAAAAGCGAGGCACTGGTCGAAGACGTAGCCCTCTGAATCGGGCTGGTTGGGCTCGTCGGGAGTGTTGATGCTCATCTGCAGGAAGATGTTGGCGCATCCTGCTGCGTCGCTGAGCTTGAAGACTCCCGTTTTCTCCGGATCGACAGAGCCACTGCGGAGATCGCCCTCCCAGACCGAGATGACGGACAGCGCGAAGCTGATCGCCAGGTCCCCCGAATCTCCAATCTTGGAGAGGTAAGCACTTTGGAAGCGCATGAGTCCCCGGCTGATGAGCCAGAGCTTCTGCTGCTCAGTGCCGCCCTCTTCGTTCAACCCGGCCGCGATGACTTCCGGATCACGGACACGACGGAACGTGAAGAGGTAGAGCGTGGGGTCCTTTCGCTCCAACAGCTTGTCGGCCATGGTGGCGTAAAACCCGCGCAGACGCTGCATGGCCTGCGAATTGTCGATCTTGACCTCCAGCTCCCTCTGGGCGGACTTGTCGTAGCCACCGACGAGAGCAGGCACGAGCATCTCGAGAACGATCTTCTCCCCTTCGAGAGCGATCGCCTCGAAACGCCGCAGACGCTCCGAACCCGTGACCTCGAGAAGGTTGTCGAGAACACGGCGGAGCCACTTGTCAGGTTTGTGATCCGACAAGTACCGCTTGAAATCGTGTTTGATGTCAGCCATGGGATCCTTTCAGCGATGAACAGCGATGTAGCTGAGCAGAGCACCTTCCGTCTCGCACGCTTCCTGCACTTTGACCAGGAACTCCAAAAATGAAGTTCGTTCAGTCTCAGGCAAGTTACGATAGATACGGATCAGCTCCGGCGAGTGTTTTTGAAGAGTCGCTGGACCGATGCCCTTTCCAACCCTAGAGCTGGAGCAGGCATTCTGCGCTTCTTTGCACTGAAGAGAGAATTCCATCTCTCGACCAGTGTAAGTCTCGAAGAGATCGGGCTTAGCTTCTGCTACCCAGACCTCGAAACTCTTACGAAGCGCCCCTTTGAGTTCTTGCCGCTGTCCTTTCCATTCAAGGTAAGCGGCCATCATCTCGGTGAATCGAGTTGCATTGGTCATGGTCGCCTCCCTTACTTCCTGGTTTTCCAAGGTTCACTCCACGCAAGCTGCGCAGAACGGGCTATTTAAGCAAAAAATTACACTTTTGTCAATTGTATTAGAGTATTTTTCTAACTAGATAAAAGCGTTGACAAAAGCTCATTTTTTTGCTTAAATACGCGGTCGCTCTTTCAAAACTCGCGACAGAAAGGACCACCGTGGCAGCCCTGAGAAACAAGGGCCAAATGCTGGCCCTGATCCGCAAGAGTGCAATGCCCGAAGAGGATAAGCGCGCCTTCCTGGCGATGCTGGTCCAAACGGGTCAAATCACCGAAGACGACCTCGCCCAGTCCATCATCGAGGACGTCCGGGAGAACTTCGAGGACTACAAGCGCCAGTTCGCCAGCGACGAGATGCTGGCGTTTCTCTGGGAACGGTTCAAGGAACACCCGGAGATGCTCGCTCGCGCACTCGTGAAAGCGCGCCCCGACATTTTCTACGTTTACGGTTTGGCGATCCGGCTCGTGCTCAAGCTTCGCGCTGAGCTCGGCCAGGTCCTGATCAAGCCGAGAACGGGAAACGGTGGAGGAACGCGTGAGGTGACACCGTCCGCGAAACTGCCGCAAGCGGTCTCACAGGACATCGTCGCGCTCGACATCGAGTGCTGCTTCCGCGAATCCCTGTTCTTCTTCAGCCGAGACATCGCAACTGGAGAAGAATACATCTGCGGAAAGCTCGCTGACGCGAAAACCTCGTACGAACGCATGGTCTGGGAAGGTGTCGACAAGCTGGCCAAGAAGCTGCTCGCCCTCTCCTACCCTGGAGTACGTACCGAGCTCAACGGCAGGATGTTTCCGGCGATGCACGTTCGCTGGTGGCACTACCTCGCGGCCGATATGAAGCGCTTGCTGAACATTGGTGACACGGGAAGCTACAAGACTTCCTTTGCCGCCATTGCGATGCGCATGTTCGGTTGTCGCAAGACGATCGTGCTCGCAGCGCCGCACGCGCGACGGAACTGGCAACGCGAGCTCGAGCTCTACTTCACGGAGCGTCCCTTCGTGCAAGTCATCTTGAACGTCGATGACCTCGACGACATCGATCCCGAAGTCGACTTCGTAGTGATCGGCTACTCGACCCTCGTCAGAAACGGCGTGGTCGACAAGCTGCTCAAGCACAAGTTCGATGGGATGATCGAAGACGAGTGCCACTACACGCGCAACGTCGTGGATGCGCCCGCAAAGCGCGCCCTCGCACGCATGCGTCTCGTGCAGGAGCTCCCTCTCGAACGCTACATCGCTCTCTCGGCAACGCCTTGGGAAAACCGTCCGGAAGAAATGGCTAGCTTGGCAACCGCCCTGCGACCCGACCTCTTCCCGACGCCCGAAGTGTTTCTGGGTAGCGGTGCACCGAGCAGCCCGCGGCTGATGCGCGAGCTCTTTGCCGGACAGATCCTGGACATCGAGCTCCGAGAGGTGGCCGATCTGCCGCCGATCTCCCCCAAACCCTGGGAAGAGCTCTGCCCGGCGGTCACCGTGCGACCGAGCCGTCAGCACCTCGCCTTCTACCGGCGAGTTCTGAACGATGAGGACGACCGACTCGAACCTCATCTGAAGATGCAACGGCTGCTCATGGCCGCACTCCATCCCCCATTTCTCGCTCGCAAGCTGGAGTGGTCGGATCCACCGCGTGCTCACGATTACAAGCTGTCGAGCAAACTCGTGTGGTTGAAAGACCGCATTACCGAGTGGATCGGCACGCAGAAGATCGTCGTCGCAACCGGGCTCTACGCCGAGGGCGTGACGCATCCCGCCGACGCAACCGATGACGACATGACCTGGGTGGGCGGATGCCTACGCCGATGGTTCGGAGATGACGCGGTCGTCATGATTGACGATACCG
>CAZRDS010000029.1:7714-12412 GCA_964598895.1 uncultured Gammaproteobacteria bacterium
GTCGGCATCACTGCGCCTCAAGGCCAAGCAACCCCTCGTGAAAAGGCGATCCACCGTTGGCGTACCGACCTGACGGCGAGGATTCTCCTGATCTCGACCCAGTCGTGCCCCGATTCGGTGAACCTGTCAGTTGGAAAACTGCCCGGCGTGGATGGTCTAACCATCACACACCTCTGCCTCGGATGGAAACCTCCGAAGCAGTTCAACGGGCGATTCCTTCGGCAGGGTCAGGAGCTCCCGATCACCGTCGTCAATCCGGTACTCGCCGGCACGATCGACGAAGACCTTCTCCGACTCAATCGCGAGAAGTGGCAGGCTCAACTCCTGTTCCGCGCGGGCGCCCCACTCACCGACGAAGAGTGGAAGGCGCTGCAGTGCGATAACGGCGAGATGATGCAACGAATGGTGCGAGACGCCTCCGACCACGTCGCCGTCCTCTTCAACCAGATGCGTGGGAGAGGTGAGCGCGGGTGCCGAGAGGTCCTCGACCAAGCCTACGGAGCTGTCGCAACGGGAGAAGCGCTCGCCATGCACTTCCTCGCTGCACAGGAATACTCCATGAGTGGACACATCTCGCGCTTCATGAAAACGGTGATTGAGAAGTGGATCGCCTGCGGTCTCATTACTCCCTCACGGATTCTCGACGCGGGCTGCGGTCCCCTCACGTTGGAGCGACGTCTGTCCCTTCCGGTCTTCGGCATCGACATGAACAGTCAGATGCTGGAGCTGGCCTCGGGGCTTTCGCCGCACCACGGAGTAAACGCCTCTGTCGGCGTGCTCTCGGAGCTTCCCGCCACGTGGGACAAAAAGTTCGAGCTTACGACAGCCACGATGGTCCTCGACCTCACCAGTCTGAAGGACAAATCTCACGGCCTGCCGGAACGGGTACGAATCATGCGAGAACTCGTGCGGGTCACCGATCCGCACGGACTCGTCTGGCTCACCTGGAGCAACAACTGTCACACGACGGAAAGCTTCCAGGCATGGGTCGAGGCCATTGAGCAGGCGGGTTGCAAGATTCGCCACGAGCTCACCGGACTCGTCCACGCAACCGACCACGAAGAACAACCGTGTGAGTTCTGGTCTCTGGTGTTCTCGCCTCACGCGAACATGCCGACGTTCCCGCGCCCCGAAATGCTCCGTTTCGCCTTTGAGATCGAGCGCTTGAAAGAGCGTAAAGGTGGAAGGGCAAAACCGCCCAAGCCCCCGAAGATCAAAAAGCGCGTTACCCACGAGCGATTCGAGGTGACGACTTCCCACGGGCCTATCGCTGACGCCCAAGCGGCGAAAGACGCCGCCGTCAACGAACTGGTCCGCTGGGCAAACGCCGGCGTGACATCGCGGAAGCTGCACCCGGTAGATCTCGATCTCACCACGCTCTTCCCGAACGATTGGCGGACGCTCCACCGGCTCGCCGAGCTCGGAGTGATCAAACTGTGACCGTGAGCGGAAACCCTGAGCCGCCCAGGGTTCCGCTCGCTTCCTTAGGCCTTGCCCTAGACTCAAACACCTTCACAGACCACGAGGCGCATCAATGGAATCGACGACTCCCAACAACGACGCGTTCTTCCGACAGGAATACGGCGATCTCGCCAAGAGCCTGATCGGCCGCAAGGTTCACCTCGACGGCACCACCTTCCACATCCTCGAGGCCAAGGGCTTCCCGAAGGAAGAGAACGGTGGCCTCTACAAGGGGGTGCTGGAGATGGCCCCCGGTGGGGTCTTCTGTCCGAAGCACCACAACAACTGCATCGTGCTCGTCGCCTGCCTCTCGGACGGCACGATCGGCGGCTGCGTGCTCCTGAAGGCGATCGAGTTCGCAGACGGGCGGGTGGTCGACGGCTCTGGTCGCTCCGGCTCGGCGCTCGGCATCGTCACCCACGGCACGATCGGCACCGTGTACGAGCACAACGGCGAGCTCGCCCTGTGCCTCAATGGTGCCGAGCCCCCCAAGATGGAGGCACCGCCTGTGCGCCAGACCGGCAGCATCACGGACGCCGACATCCGCGAGCGCATGACCAGGATCACGAAGGCCTACCTCGCCATCCGAAAGAAGGCCGCGAAGCAGACGAGCGACGAGAAGCTCACCTTCGAGGCCTTCCTGAAGCAGTGCTACGCGTACAAGAACACGCGAGAGCTCGGCATGATGCTGAGCGACGCCACCCGCACCTGACCCGCCCCTTCCACCGGCTTCCGAAATACGCCGGCATCCAGGCGAACTGACCGCCTACGTAGCGTCCTTGCTACGCAAACTCGCACCCCGCGAAACAGCGATGATACTCTCGTCGCATGTGCGCGGGGTTTTATCGTTTTAATAAGGCCACATCATTAAGATACAGAATCAATGTCGTGCCAATTACCCTGTGCTTCTTTTCATCGATAACTAGAACTTCCACCAAACACCACTTGGAACGAGCTGACCATCCAATTTATAGATTACGAGACGGTACAAATCTCACTAAAAGGCAAAAGGCTAGGTAAAGGCAGATATAGCTACAAAGACCTAGGTCTGACCGTGGGCAAAAAAGGGACAAGACCCAATAGAATTTGGAGATTTTTATTCATCCTGTCTTCCATCGAAAAACTAAGGCCCTTGCCCTCCGTCAAAAACAAGATCATTGAGATTCTTCGAAAGGACAACCCCAAATTCAATAGCAATAGCTTCTACGAACTCAAACACGGCGCAGCACAAGCTTTAAAAGAGCTCTTTTCTGAGATACAAGATGATCCTTTTGAAACCAATGAGAACTATAAACCCCAATTTCGCCTTCGACCTTCAATAGAAATAGAGGAGGGCATTGTTCGACGATCGAAAAACACGAGCGTTACGACGAAGCCATCGGCTACAGCTAGATCATCAAAGAAGAGCCAAACATACAGCATATAAAAAGACCCTTAAGAAGTTTCGGGTCTTTTTTTGATCGGCGACTCTTTTTATTTAGCTTACTGAATGGATTTTTAGATCAACTTACTGAACGATCTTAGATTTAAGACCTATTTATAGAGAGAGTTCAGCAGAGAGCACATGAGCTCATAGCACCTCCTCTAACACCAACGTATCGGAGATGTTTCAAACTCTGACGATACCTCCGCCAAATGAGGCAAAACTGGCCGCCCACGCACACGTTACGTGCAACAACACATCACAACTGGACCACAGAAATCCCGCCCGAGTTGGTAGTACGTAATGCCTTTCTCGGGTTATTCCCTCTGTGGCGCAGTGTGTGTGATCAGATTTATTCACCTGACTCCCTCTGTCTGAGGGAGAAGGATCTTCTATGCCAAAAAAATTTCAGCGAATCACCTACTCCAACGACCTATGTCCTTGGTGCGGAAAAAACGGCATAAGAGTCTCGGCGATGAAGCGGTCGATCATTCGTTACTGCGGTAATCGATGCGGATATAAAGCGCCTATACCAAAGAAATTGCTCACATTCATGGAGAGAATAAAATACTACGATCCAAAACGGCACAGACAAGAAACATCTGCCCTCGAATTATCTAAGACCATTCCTTATGCTACACATGCCCTCTCTCTCGGTTGACGAACCTTCACAATCCAAGAATATGAACGACACGGCAGCACTAGCGACAGATCCAGCATTAGATCTACTAGACATCAAAGCAGCTGCTCGTCTTCTACATGTTGCGCCCATTAGCATGTATCGACTGGTCGAAAAGCGGGCGATCCGCTTCTACCGAGTTTGTCGTCGTCTCCTCTTTAAGAGACAGGACCTAGTCGAATTCGTGGAGCGTGGAAAAACAGATGGGATCATCTGCTCGAACTATGATCGTTCGCAAAATACGGGATAAGTGGTGCATCGACTTCCGAAATCCGCTCGACAACAAACGCCATCGTATACTCTCACCCGAGAACACCAGACGAGGCGCAGAAGCGTACGAGCTAGTCTTGCGACAGAAGATGGCACGTGGCGAGTCTATAACCGAACCAGAACAGCCTAAGAAGGAAGCGATGCCAACCTTTGGAGAGTTCTCGAAGGGGTGGTACAAGACCTACGTTCTCACAACCAACAAACCATCCGAACAATACACCAAAGAAGGGGTGCTCCGCGTTCACCTACTCCCCTTCTTTGGTGAAACTCCCTTGGATAAAATCAATAACTACCAGATCGAACAATTCAAGGCACTCAAGAAACAAGCTGGCCTGAATCCCAAGACGATCAACAACTTCTTGGCTTGCCTGAGGAAATGTCTCCAATGCGCTATCGACTGGGAGAAGATAACCGTCATGCCAAAGATGAAGAAGTTCCCCATCGACTGCGGACGCATCGACTTCCTCTCTCCAACCGAATCAGCGAAACTTTTGGCAGATAATCAAGATCCGATAATAAATGGAATGGCTTTCATGGCGCTCCGGACCGGGATGCGCTTCGGAGAAATTATCGGACTTGATTGGGTAGATGTAGACATGGAAAAGCGCACAATCAATGTCCGTCGTAATAAGGTTATGGGAATCATCGGCACTCCCAAGAACGGCAAAGTCCGATCTATCGCAATGGCCAGCGATCTCCACACATTCCTAAGCAAACAGGCAAAGAAGAGCGGCCCCGTGTTCCATCTCGTAGATGGGAGGGAACTAACCCATCACTTGGCGCTGAATGCCCTGAAGCGAGTCTGTGTCCGAGTGGGTATCCGAAAGATCTCATGGCACACCCTCCGACATACGACCGCATCTCA
>CAZRDS010000030.1:0-2773 GCA_964598895.1 uncultured Gammaproteobacteria bacterium
TAGGCAACCCCGATAGCCCACGGCCGAATTGGTGCAAGCTGCAAGTCGGAGATGGTTCCCATGTTACGAGCAATCACGAGCGCGAAACCCGGATTAGAAAAAGCCCCGTTCACCAGCACCATCCCAAGTAACCCGCTATACACAAAGGTCAGAGCATTCACATTTCCAATTTGTTGTTTTCCAAGCAGCACGCCAAACACCAACAAATACAAACCGACCGAGACAATCGGATTAAAGAGCGTGTCCTTCCACAGTTTACGAAAACGTTTTGTTTCACGTGCGTAGAGCGCCCAGGCGTAGGTCGAAAACATAAAATTAGCGCGTGAGAGTAAGGAAGATCTGTTCAAGCGAGACACGCTGGTTCTGAACCGTTTTCAGATTCTTGCCATAATGCGCGGAGACGAGTGCAATTGCCCGTCCCAAGTCTTCGTAGGGCAGTTCCAGCGTCTTTCCATTCTGACGCGCGCCTTCCATCAACGACTGATTCGCATCATACAATTCAAAGGACAGCAGGTTGCCGCTGAACTCTTGTTGCAACGCCTGAAGGCTCCCCTCTTTCACGATCTTACCTTTATTCAAAAGCGTGATGCGTTCACACAATTGCTCTGCCTCTTCAAGATAGTGCGTCGTGAAGAGAATGGTCGTGCCTTCACGATGGAGGGTCCGAACCAAGTCACACATACGCTGACGGAGCCCCACATCGACGCCGGCCGTAGGCTCATCGAGCACCAGCACACGCGGACGATGAAGCATGGCTTTCGCCACCATCAAGCGACGCTTCATCCCGCCAGACAGTGTCATAGCTTTTTTATCGGCCTGAGGCCCAAGCTCGAGTGCCTCCAGTACTTCTGGAATACGCTTCAAGCGATCTTCGCGGGAAACGCCGTACATTCCACCGGCATAATAGAGCACTTCTTTCACCGTAAATGCCGGCTCAACCACGAGCTCTTGCGGCACAATTCCTAAACAGCGCTTGGCGCCAACTGGATCTTTTGCCAAATCGATCCCGCAAATCTCGACGCTCCCCTGGTCAGGCGTCAGCATCCCGCCCAAGAGCGCGATCGTGGTCGATTTTCCCGCACCATTCGGTCCGAGCAATCCATGGATCATCCCCTGTTCGATCTGGAGGTTCGTTGGCTGGAGAGCGACAAACGGGTCTTTTCCGGCGACGGGGTAGGTCTTCCCAACGTTTTTGAATT
This sequence comes from uncultured Gammaproteobacteria bacterium, assembly GCA_964598895.1. GTDB lineage: Bacteria > Patescibacteriota > Patescibacteriia > 2-12-FULL-60-25 > 2-12-FULL-60-25 > JAGOTP01. Next base: position 1,200 of record CAZRDS010000030.1, read on the forward strand.
CAATGGCAAGTGACATGAACAAAGACAAGAAATGAATCAGTTAACGAAACCAACGCTCGACTCCAGGAACGGCCAGATCTTTCCAGGTAGAAAATGGAAGCTCCACCGAAGGCATCCCCGCAGAATAGGGCGCGATCTCATAGGGTTGGTAGTAGCGTACGAGCGTATTCCCCGTGAGATACCATTGGTCATAGCTCGTGTAGGCGGCTGTGGAAGAAGCGGCGTCGCCTTTCAGGGCGCCTGTGCTGAGCTTTGTGGCTTCAGCTGCATCAAATAACATGTCACCATATTCCGAACGAAGCACAGCACGCTGCTCGCGCTGAATCCATGTAGGCAATACATCGGCGCGTACGAGATCTCGTAAGCTAAGCTCCTTGCCCGTCATAAGATCGAAGGCCTGCGATGCATTGAAGCTATTGGGGTGTGCCCCACCCGTGTAGTAGTAGGTCGAGTAGACCAGCGAGAGAATGCTACGTTCGTTCCGATTCACGAGGGTCGTTGTTTCATATTCATAGTCATTCAGACCACTCGCCTCTTCACTTGAAAAACTCGGGTCCGCCAACATCTCTTGCTGCGTCGAAGCACAGTCGGCCTGTGTCGCGTCTACCTGCATTTCAAGGGTCGTGGTCGCCGTTTCTCCCATGAAGGAACGAATGCTCCGATTCATCTCGTCGGCCCGCTCCGCTGGGATGTAGTCGTTTGCCACAATCACAGGATATTCCAAACTCGTGTGACAACTGAAGCCCTTTTTAAACGTCTGTTCTCTTTCAATCGTTTTAAGCTGAATATTGGCACCTTCTTTCAAAACTTGTGGCAGAAACGCGACAGGAACCGCAACAGCACTTCCGGTCTGGGTATAGGTCCCGACGAGTGCACCTCTTCCTCTGTCGTAGCTGCCAGAAAATGTCCCTGCATCCTCATCTCCTTTCTGGAGAGAAAATTCCATCTGCCCCCGAGGAGTACTTGTCACCATCCCGTAGAGCGACCCGCCGCCCTTGTCCGACGTATATCGCCCCTGCACACGTTCTTTTCCAAGAGTGAACGTGAGTGCGATCTTTCCAAAGACGGGGAGCTGACCCTCCACCAGAATGAGTTGCGGAGTCTCCGTACCTACGACTGGCGTGCTTGTCGGGCTACTGACGGGGGTCGAAGAGGAAGACGTAACGGTCGTAGAGGAGGTTTGCGGCGGGAACTCAACAGGACGTGTTTGGACACATCCCGCTCCAAGAAGTGCACACCCAATAAGCGTCCCACTCAAAGAAACGAGAAAAGATTTTTGCATAGCGCGAGATTAGATATGACAGCTGCCGCCATTTTTCAGGAAATATTTCTGATGATACTCCTCCGCACGATTAAATGTTTGTGCCGGAACGATCTCTGTGACAATCGGGCGCTTCCACTTGCCAGACGCTTCAAGCGCTTCTTTAGAGGTAGTCGCGGCATCTCGCTGTTCTTCACTGTGGGTGAAGATCACCGAACGGTATTGCGACCCAAAATCGGGACCTTGTTGGTTGGGTGTCGTTGGATTGTGGTTGTCCCAAAAAATCTTCAACAAGGTGTCGTAGGAAACAACG
>CAZRDS010000030.1:2783-10277 GCA_964598895.1 uncultured Gammaproteobacteria bacterium
CGACTTCTGCGTGGTCTGTGTCTCCGCTGCACACTTGTTCGTAACTTGGCTTAGCCGTGCTTCCACCCATATAGCCAACGGCCGTCTCAAGCACGCCCGGAATCTGACGAAAACGCTCTTCCACTCCCCAAAAACACCCTGCACCAAAGGTTGCAAGTTCCATGGCCATAGTTAGGATTGTTTCTTGTCTAAACGAAGACACACCGAATTAATACAAAAACGCTGACCGCCTTTGTCCGAAGGACCATCATCAAAGACGTGACCCAAGTGAGCGCCACAGGTCTTGCACAAAACCTCTGTACGTTTCATTCCAAATTCAGAATCTACTTTGAACTCGATGTTTTTGGTGTTAGCTGGTTCGGTAAAACTAGGCCAGCCCGTTCCGGAATCGAATTTCGCGTCAGAAGCGAAAAGCTCTGAATTACAGATCGCGCAGCGATAGGTTCCATCCTCGTGCGTGCTCCAGTATTCTCCGGTGAACGGCATCTCTGTTCCCTTCTCAACCGCCACCCGCCGAAGCTCCGAAGAAAGCTCCTCTTTTTTCAGTGGAAAATCGCTATTCATAGACCTCGAGACTAGCATATCGCCACAAAAACCTACAGCCGAACACGCATGAGGAAATGCGCCTCCCTAAACGCCGCTACGAGCTTCTCAAAACCTATGAAGAAGAAAGTACTCCGATCCCTCTCACCGCCGAGGGCTTACGGAAGCTCGAGTCAGAGCTTAAGCGTCTTGAAACAAAGGATGTGAAACAAGCAGTAGAAGATGTAGCAAGCACCGGGGCCTTTGGCGACCGTTCAGAAAACGCCGAGTATCAAGAAGCTCGCCATCGCCTATCTCGGACCCAAAGTCGCATCTTTTATCTCAAAGAAAGGTTAAAGCGTGTGGTCGTCATTCAGAAGTCAAAGAAGGGAAACTCCCTCATCAAACTTGGATCAACCGTAGTCGTGCAGATAGAGGGCAAGGAACGAACGTACGAAATTGTCGGACCAGCTGAATCCAATCCAACAAATGGACGGATCTCTCACGTCTCCCCTCTTGGAGCTGCTCTCCTTGGCCGCCGTGCCAACGAGTCCATCACCATCCAAACAGCAAAAGGCGAAGCTCTTTACCACATCCTTCGCGTAGACTAAAACATCCCTTCTCTTGAAGGGATGTTTGTAGAAATACTATTTTATTTTCTCAGTACTTTGACGATGGCGAGCAATACCACCGCTCCAAGTAAGGCTACGAGGAAGCTATAGAAATTAAAGCCCGTAACGCCCGTTTTTCCAATGAATGACATGATCCAACCACCAAGGAGCGCACCTACAATCCCGACGACAATGTTGAGGAAAGAACCTTGTTGGCCATCTGTCTTCATAATAAGCGATGCAATCCAACCCACAAGCGCGCCAAAGATGATCCAGAGAATAATACCCATACAGAAAGGAATCTTAGGTTCGTTAGACTCCTACCTTCTCGCCCTTTGCTCGTTGCGTCAAGGAAGTTATGCACTCCTCACTTGATTAAGGCTCTAAATAAGCAAATATTTCCTGTGCAAAATTCTCTACTTGGTAGGCGTGTTCGCTCATTTTTGTAAGATATGAATGCTGTAAGGGAATCTTTCCTTTTCCACCAGGAATATCTAGCATGTACTTTGGAAGGGCGATGCCCGTAACTGATCCTTGGAGGGTTCGCATGAGTTCGATCCCACGTTCAATCGGAACACGGAAATGGCTTGTGCCACGTGCAAGATCCAGTTGATGCAGATAATACGGAACAACGCGAATGTTCGTAAGCCTCTTGAACAGCTCTTTCAACACCTCCACAGAATCATTCACTCCTCGCAGTAGGACGCTTTGATTTCGTACGATGATCCCCGCATTCACGAGGATCGCAATTGCCTGGATATTTTCCGGATCAAGCTCACGCGGATGGTTAAAATGTGTGACGATGAAGAGAGGGTGTGTTACATCCATGTAACGCTGAAAAAGTTCCACGAGCGTCGGCGTGATACGCGAAGGAAGATTCACTGGTACACGCGTATGAATCCGAATACGCTGGATCGTTTCAACCGCTCTAAACTTTTTCAAAAAGAGCTCGAGTTGTGCGTCCATAAGCGTCAGTGGATCTCCTCCCGTCAGAATGACCTCATCGACTTCTGGATGCGCTCTTAGGTACTCACCCATTCGATCCATATCGGATTCGGTTGGCCCAGGTGTCGCCTGACCCGTCTTAAAACGACGAAAACAAAAACGACAGTACGCCGAACACGAGAATGAAGCGTATACGAGCACCAGGTCAGGGTAACGATGCGTGAGAAAGGGAATGGGTGACTTCGCCTCATCCCCAATTGGGTCGATCAGCTCTTCAGGTGTCACACGGAGCTCTACCTCTTGCGGAACGGTCATGAGGAGAATCGGGTCGTTGGGATCTGCGAAATCAATTAACTTGAGTGTATGCGGTGTAATCGAAAGCCGCATCTGTTTCAGGGTCTGTTTCATCGCCTCACGATCGCTGAGCGGCAGATATTTTTCTAACTGTTCAACCGTTCGTACACACTGTGTCAGTTCTTGTTGCCAAAGTTCCATAAAATGAAAAGAATAACAAAAAATCAGCTCTAGTGGAGCTTCAATACAGACACTCTTCTTTTAGGGACCAGTCGCACTTACCATCTTTTGAGCCTTTTGCAGCATGCGCTGACACGAAGGATCCGCATCAACAAGTTTCATCGCCGCTGCCCAAGGCAGCCAACGCACATCTTCTGATTCATTTGGATCACGAACCAATAGCTCTGTTTTTGCTTGGAATAAAAAACGCATGTCTAAGTGAAAATGCGCAGGCTCCTCTCCGCGAGCTTGAATGGGATGCACGTCGATATCGATGAGGCGTGGAACTCCCCCAAAATGTTCAACCTCTAACCCCGACTCTTCTTTTGCCTCACGCAAGGCTGTAGCAGAGATATCTCCATGGTCGTCGACCTCCCCATGACCGCCCAACTGAATCCAACGATGATACTTCCCGTGATACACAAGACACACCTGATTTTTATCCGGATGAACGATAATCGCACTACCCGTAAAATGTGCTTCTTTTTGAGCACGAGAGAGTGGCTCCTTCAACGAATCGGCGAACGCGATCATACGCGCTTTATCAGCCACTTCTTTTTCATCTGCCGGTTGATAGGGAAGAAGAAAAGACAGGAGAGATTCTTGAGCATTCATACAGGTTCAATGTGTTGAGACGTGCTCCCCTGCCAATCGCCCGGTCGCCCAGGAAGCCTGAAGGTTGAATCCGCCCGTAAATCCATCAATATCTAGAATTTCTCCTGCAAAGAACAGACCTGGACAGAGCTTAGACTCCATCGTGCTTGGGTTCACTTCTTTCAAATCCACTCCACCTGCCGTTACGAACTCATCACCTGCGCCGCGCGCTATAACATGCAATGTACTATTCTTCAGCCAGTGTGCAACTTGAAGCAATTCTTTTTTGGAGAATTCTGCCGCGTGTTTATCCAAAGAAAATCTCAATTCATAACACAAAATTTCGACGAGCGACTTCGTACAGAGTCCCGTCAGTCCGTTGGGAAGGTTCTTCTTTGGCGTTTGGCTGATGCGTTCGACGAGCGCGCTGAGCAGCTCTTCATCTGAGCGGTCTGGAAAGAGATCAATCGAAATCTCCAGCGGATGGGCCTGGTCGTAAGTCTCAAATGCCACTAATCCAGACACCGCAAACACCGCCGGTCCACTAACCCCCTTGTGCGTGAAGAGAAAGGGGCCGGTCCACGAATAGCTCTTCTCTCGTTTCGCCGTGATCTTCGCTTTTTCAAATGACAGGCCAGAAATACTCGCCGGCCACGTCTCGCGGGTAAAGAAGGCATTCAAGCTCGCCGCGAGTGGCGTGATGGTGTGCCCGAGTGTTTGCGCGAAGGCATACCCATCCCCTGTCGAACCGGTATGACGATAGGCTTGGCCCCCTGTCGTCAGCACCAAACGATCAACGACCAATGGTTCAGCCTGATCTTTCAGGAAGAGATGAAATTGCTCCCCCTCCTTCACCACGCGAATCACACTCTCCTTCAACAGAACTTTCAGAGAGGACTCGGCAAACAACCGCTCAAACACCCCAACCACGTCTTTGCCGTTATTGGATTCTGGAAAAACGCGCAGATCTTCTTCCACCTTGAGCGGAACTCCATGGTCTTCAAACCAGTGAAAAACTTTTTCTGGAGGAAAGGCGTACATGGCGGAAGACAAAAATTTATTGCCCCGAGGATAGCGTGTGAGCACCGTTCGAACGTCCGTAATGCCTGTCGTCACGTTGCAGCGTCCCCCTCCAGAAATAATCACCTTCTTCCCTAGTCCGTCATTTTTTTCGATCAAAAAAATTTCCGCGCTCGGGTCTGTTTCAAGAATCGTTGCCGCGGTCATGAGACCAGCCGCACCTCCCCCTACAATCGCAATCTTCATGAGAGAAGTTGTAACATACAAGAGCGAAAAGCTCTAAATTCTCTTTGAGGAGTCGATTTGTCCCTTGTTGTTTATTTACTCGGCGCAAGGGGCTGTAAACGCGTCACGTAGTTAAACCCGAGCGTTGCCAAGGCTGCGAGCACGAAGCAGGTGGAATACCCCGCAACAGAAACTGCCACCAAACAAGCAAGCAACATCGCGATCCGCCCCACATTCAAAGCCATCTCTCGTAAGACCGTGTATTCATCGATGTAATGACCAGCGTCTGCCGCGCGGGCATACATCACTGCATCAAAGGGAGCCCGTTCAATAATCAGCGCAAAACTGTGATAAACACCCGCGAACACAACTTGCCCAACCGTTGTGACAAATGCCTTGATAAGCCAGCCGAACGAAGACAGCCCTACCCCTACACGCAGTAACTTTTTATTACTCTTCTTCTCGATCAAAAACCCCATCACCAATTCGAGGACGCAACTCGCCGCAACAATAATACTCGTGTTCCATCCGACCGCAGCGTAGTTTCCTTTAAAGAGCTGGAACAAAAAGATCGGCCAGATGAGGGAGCCTACAACACTTTCAGCCCCTTCCAGAGCGTAGACCGTAAAGAGAGCTCTGTTTTGGGAACGAAACAGCTCCTGAAACGTTTGGAAGTAGCCGAAGCTGTAGCGTTCTTTGACCGTCTTGATGCCCATAAGTGGAATGAGCGACAATCCAAGCCCTACGAGCGATACCCAAATAAGACGTGTGTACCCAAAATGGGCAATCATTAACCCCGCAATGGCAGGCGTCACAATCCCCATCAGAGATGAGGTTGCCGCAAAATAGCCCAGCACACGGCCACGCGTTTTCTTGGGAGCAAGCTCGATAAATTCAATATGGTAGGGCAACCAATAAATGACGTGATAGATAGAAGAGAAAAGCAACACCAACCCTACAAACCAAGGAACAGGTATTTCCTTTCCGATGGAATAGACAAAGTACGTGAGCGCTAACAAGAGCACTCCCACTACCAAACCCATCTTCAGCCCTGCTCGTGTGACAAATTTTGCTCCCAATGGCTCCAGTATGAGCGCTAAGAAATAGAACGCGGCCGTAAACAGGATCGGTGCAGCGACACGGTTCCCAAACAGTTCATACAGAAAAATGGGGGTAAAAATCCCAAATAACCCCACACCAATTTGAATCAAACGTCGATGCGCAAGCAACTTGGTAATCCCCTCCTTCAGCCCAAGTTTTCTGGCCTTGTGTTCAAACTGATGTAACGTGTCGGTTTTAAAGAACATACGCGAGATATCGCCGAGTATATCATACCCGCTTGGGGCATCTCACTCTGTAAGACGTGACTTTGGCCACACGAGACTCCCCACGAAGAGCACCAATGCTGTCAACACAATCGCTCCTCCGCTTGGGAGGTTGAGATAAAAGGATGCGAACAACCCAACGACCACGGAAACTACCGACGCTCCCAGAGCCAGGAAAAAAGTGGTTTTGAAACTTTTCTTAAACTGTGTAGCCGTCAGGACCGGAATCACCATGAGTGCTCCCACAAGCAACGTTCCTACGATACGGATACTCAACGAAACAGTGATGGCTGCTAAGATCACTAACAAGGCATTCAAAAAGCGAACTGGTAATCCATTAGCTTTTGCCAGCTCTTCGTCATACGAAACGAGGAAGAGCACCTTAAACCAACGAAGCACGATGATGAGCACACACAGCCCGAATAACCCAATTACCCACGCATCCATCGTCAGCACCGTTGTGATACTCCCAAACAGAACACTGACGATGCTCGTTGTGAACCTATGCGTGAAGCTAAACAGCACGATTGCGAGCGCAAGACTACCAGATAACATCAACGCTAGCACCGACTCTCCAAAGAGTTTTTTGCGCGCCCGCAGCTCTTCAATCCCAAAGGCCGCCACCGAGGACGTCAGCAACGCCCCGATCATTGGATGAATACCGAACAGTGCACTCAAGGCCACGCCTACAAGCGAAACATGCGAGAGCGTATCGGCGAGAAGTGAGTAGCGCTTCACGACCAAAAAGATCCCTACGGTCGGAGCCAAAATCGCAATCATCACCCCAGCGATGAAGGCTCGTAGCATAAAATCATACTGAAAAATCTCGAGCATAGCTTAGGCGTGACGATGAATATGCGTGATTTTCTTGCCGTACACATGATCGATCACATGCGGTTCATGCAAGAGCGAAGGCACCCCAGAACAGAGCAACCCACGGTTTAAACACAAAATAGACTTCACCTCTTCTGCGATCGCATCAATGTCGTGCGACACAAACAAGATCGTGAGTTTCCGCGTTTGATTAATCTCCTTTAAGAACGCGTAGAACTCTTGTTGGGTGGTGACGTCCACCCCCACAAACGGTTCATCCAAAATCAAGAGCTTCGGCTCACTCGCAAGTGCTCGCGCCACGTACACCCGCTGACGCTGCCCGCCAGATAAACTGCTCATGAGCCGCGTCTTCAAATTCGTGATTCCCGCAATTTCTAGAGCTTGGTCAATTGCGTGGCGATCTTGCGCGTTAAACCTTCCAAATAATCCTTTCTTTACGGTACGTCCACTTTCCACGACTTCATAGACCGTCGCAGGAAAGGCAGCTTGATCTTGCGAGATGCGTTGTGGAACATAGCCAATCGCCGCCTGATTCTTGGTAGAAGTTGGAGCCGCTCCCGCAATCAAAACCGAGCCAGACGTCGGCACAAGCAATCCAACCAAGATCTTGAGAAGTGTCGTCTTCCCTCCTCCGTTCGGTCCAACAATCCCAACATACTCCCCTGCATCAATCGAAAACGACACGTTCTCCAGAACGAGATTCTGTTCGTAGGCAAAGCCCAAATCCCGGACTTCGATCAGTGGATGGGAGCTCATAGACAATTGAGGGCGGCGCGTAATTGAACAAGGTTCTCTTCCATCACAGACACATAATCTTTGCTCGAGTTGAGCTCTTCTATGGTCAGCCCTTCAATTGGATTCAAGACGGCCGTCTTGGCACCAATTTCATTCGCAATTGTTTGTGA
>CAZRDS010000030.1:10287-10701 GCA_964598895.1 uncultured Gammaproteobacteria bacterium
TGAAAGCTTCGGACTCACAAGCGTTTCAAAGAAAATCGTCCGAACTCCCTTCTGTTTTGCCGCATCTGCAACCTTGGCAATCGTCTTGGGGGACGGGTCCTCCTCTGGAGAAAGACCGAGAATATAATAATTCTTTAAGTGATACCGCTCTGCAAGGTATCGGAACGCATTGTGAGAAGTCACGATCTCACGTCGTTCACAGCTCGAGAGCTTTTCAAAATATCTTTGATCAAGGAGTGTGAGTCGTCGGAAATACGCCTCACCTTGTTCGACGATAAGGGATTCCTTCTCTGGAGCATCCACCATAAATTCTCTTAGGCTCCACATAATAGTTCTCACAATCTGCTGCGCGAGATGCGGATCAAGCCAAAAATGAGGGTCCCCTGATAGAAACGCTAGATTTGTATCATCACT
>CAZRDS010000030.1:10711-12081 GCA_964598895.1 uncultured Gammaproteobacteria bacterium
ATTTTTTTGGAACGAAGATCTTCGATCAGCTTCTCTGCCCAAGGATCCACCCCATTTCCATTCATCAGCACGAGGTCTGCTGCCTGCATCTTCACAACATCTTGTGGGGTTGGCTCGTATTCGTGGGGTTCTACTCCCGGCGGCGTGATCGTTGTCACTTCAACCAGTTCACCACCGACGTTCTTCGCAAAGTCTCCTAAGGGGTAGATTGTGGCAACAACGTGAATCCTTTGATTTATAGCCTGCTGTTTCTTCGCTCCCAAGAAACGCGAACGACTCAAAACAAAGACCAGGAGCCCGAGGAGAATAAGAGCTCCCACAACGATCGCTACACGCTTTTTAGAGCTAAAAAACATAGGAATGGCTGCTCTTCAGCTTATTGCAAGTCATTCGCAATGTCAATGCGATTCCCTCAAACACTTGACTTTTTCTGGGATTTACGCTATCCTCCATAGTTGAATATATCTATCTTCTAAACGAAGAGCCGCAAAGTCGTAGACTTTCGACGCCGTAGCATTACGCAGGAGTATATTTCACACTTTTATTCCCTAGTTCATATCATTATGAAGGGTATCATCAAGAAACTCACAGATCGTGGGTTCGGTTTCATCGGAGCTGAAGGTCAGGCTAAGGACTTGTTTTTTCACAGCAAGTCGCTCGTCGGCGTTATGTTCGACGATCTTCGCGAAGGCGAAATGGTCACATTTGACGTTGAGAACTCCCCAAAGGGTCCTAGCGCCGTGAACGTTCAGCGCGCTTCCGATTCGCAGATGGCGTAATAGCACTCTGCTTCAAAAAAGTCCTCCTTCGGGAGGGCTTTTTTGTTTCCTTTGACGCTCCCCCACCTCCGTTCTATCGTTGTTCGATATGGCCACGTTATTTGATTCAGAAAATGAAGAGCGTCGAAAAACAGCCGCTCCGCTCGCGGATCGACTACGGCCACGAACCTTCGATGAGGTCGTTGGTCAACAAGAGCTCGTAAAACCGGGCGCCCCTCGGCGACGAATCAGTGAGAGTGGTCATGTGCCTTCCATGATCCTCTGGGGGCCTCCAGGTTCCGGTAAGACCACCCTCGCGAAGCTCATCGCTGGTTTGGGTGGATATACCTTTGTTGAGCTATCTGCGGTCAATTCAGGCCTGGCAGACGTTCGGCAAGTTCTGAAGGAAGCTGAGGCTCGGTTAAGCTTTCATGGGCTCAAGACCGTGCTCTTCATCGATGAAATCCATCGTTTTAATAAATCGCAACAAGATACATTTTTACCGCATGTCGAAAATGGCACGATCACCCTGATCGGAGCCACGACCGAGAATCCAAGTTTTGAAGTGAACGCTGCTCTACTTTCACGTTGTCGAGTCTTTATTTTGAAAAA
>CAZRDS010000031.1:0-3824 GCA_964598895.1 uncultured Gammaproteobacteria bacterium
GGGGGAACGGCTTAAGATGGCTGCCTATAAGTACCCGCAGATCAGTGACGTCTGGAATGCACATCGGACAAGAAATCGGCTCGTGCATGAAACGGAGTACGAACTGCGCGAAGGCGATACTAAACGCACGCTTCAAGACTTTAGGCGCGCTCTTCAGGTGCTGAACGTTCTCTAATATGTTGCCTTACCTTGGCCTTACCACATTTCATGTCCTCGGCATCCCGTTCCAGGTGTGGGGGACGATCGTGGCGCTTGGGTATGGTCTTGGGACCTACGTTGCCTGGCGACGTGCCAAGCAAAAGGGGTTGAACGGGGACGTCGTGCTCGACCTGGCCTTTTGGATTTTTATTGCAGCCTTTGTCGGGTCGCGGTTGTTTCATGTGCTTGCCTACAATCCGGCATATTATCTCGCTCATCCACTTGAAGCACTCGATCCACGCCTGCCGGGCTATGCGATTTTTGGAGGGTTCTTGGGGGCTGCATTGGTGTTTGCCTGGACGGTCTATCGCAAGAAGCTCGCCTTTTTTGAATACGCAGACGTGCTGACCTGGGGATTGCCATGGGGTTGTGGTGTCGGGCGTATTGGTTGCTTCTTGATCCATGATCATCCCGGCACGCTGACCCATTTTATTTTGGGAGTACGTTATCCAGATGGTCAGGTGCGTCATGATTTGGGACTCTATCTGTCCCTTCTTGGGTTTGGGACGGGCCTGCTCTTCTTGTGGCTGAATCGTAAGCAGCGGCATCCAGGGTTTTGGTTGGGCGTGTACCTGCTCGTTGAAGGGGTGTCGCGCATCTGCTTAGATTTCTTACGTGTGGAGGATGCTCGTTATCTGGGGCTCACCCCCACGCAGTATCTTTCCCTTCCATTCATTGCGTTAGGGATCTGGTGTATCTCACGCGCTCGACCCATGTTAAAATCTCCTTCATGAACTCTTCTTCCAACAACAATACTGGTCTCATTGTCGGTATTATCGTGATTACGGTTGCCTTATTTGGAGGGTTGGTCTTTTTGCTGACCCGTCTCCCTTCCGATGTGGTGGTTGCAGGCGATGAAAACGTGACCTTTTCTGACGCAGCAGACCCCGCTGTTGGCCCTGAAAAGCCAGCTGTGACGGTCCACATGTACGAAGACTTCCAGTGCCCGGCCTGTGCCGCCTCGTATCCCATCGTGAAGCAGGTAATGGAAGCCTACAAAGATCGCGTTCGCTTCGTGTGGAAGGATTTCCCCTTGGAAAACATTCACCCGGTCTCCCGTCCTTCGGCTGACGCTGCCCGATGCGCACAAGTTCAAGGGAAATTCTGGGAGTATCAGGACCAACTTTTCCAGCAACGAGACTGGATTAGCTCGAGCAATAAGACAGATGCTTTTTTGAACTTAGCGAAAAACGTCCCAGGGTTGAACCAAGCTCAATTCAAGACGTGTGTGGATAGCAAGGCGGGGGACAGCTTGGTCGCGACCACGATTCGTGAAGGGTTTGCCAACAAGGTTGATGCGACCCCAACCTTCTTTGTGAACCAGAAGCGTCAGTTTGCCATGGGTTTTGCCGACTGGCAGCGCGTTTTGGACGCCGCCTTGGCCGCGAACCCTGGGACAGCTGCTCCAGCAGCCACGGTCCCTGCGACGACAACCGCTCCTGTTGCCTCGACAACCCGTTAGCCCTCTCGTATAATTGGGGAGCTTACTCACTCATTACGATCTGAACTTTGAGATCTTTCTATGGATCAATCGCAAAACAAGGGAATGTGGGACTCGAGTCCTAAGACAACCTTCTGGCTTGGTTTGTTCGTTGGAATCGCTGTTTCGTCGGTGTTGGCCTTGGTGCTCGTGTTTGGCATGTTGATGAGCGGTCAATCGTTGGCGAGAGGCGCCGCGGTTGCACAGGCTCCAGCAGCCCCAACCCAGCCATCAGCAGCTGACCCAGGTGCTCAGGCCCCTCAGGCTCCCGCCGCTCCAGTAAAAGCTGTGACAGACGCAGACCACTTGCTCGGCAAGAAGGATGCCAAGGTGACGGTTATTGAATACTCGGACTTCCAGTGTCCATTCTGTGGTCAGATCGAACCAGCGCTCGAACAGATGCGCAAGGACTTCCCAAATGATGTCCGCATGGTCTACCGCCACTTCCCATTGTCCTTCCATGAGAATGCTCAGAAGGCTGCGGAAGCTTCCGAATGTGCAGCAAAACTGGGAGGCAACGATGCCTTCTGGAAAATGCATGACAAACTCTTCGCGAACCAGCAGACGCTTGGCACAGAGCTTTACACACGTCTTGCGGGTGAACTTGGCTTGAACGCTGCCAACTTCAAGAAGTGCTTGGACAGCGGAGAAACAGCCGGTATCGTCAGCGCGGACACAGCGACAGGAAACGACGCCGGTGTGAACGGTACACCAGCCACCTTCATCAACGGCAAATTGATCAGCGGTGCGGTTCCTTACGCCACGTTGAAGCAGGAATTGGTCGCAGCTGGTGCCAAGAACTAGTTGAACAAGAAGAAAAAAACCACCCCCGGGTAACCGGAGGTGGTTTTGTATTTGCAGCCTATTTATTGACGATAGTGCTCGATTCTATTATAATACAGCGTTCCATACCGAGCTGTTGCTTGGTGTTGGGGCGATCCACCAACTCCTGCGACGAGGGTTTTCATGCGTGTGTTGATGCTCATTCTCGGGTTCGCTCTCCCCGTTCAGGGCTGCGCCGCGGTCATCGGGCTGCAAGCGCAGCAGGTGCGGAACCTCCCTTCGTGCGCGCAGATCGTGTACAGCCGTGCACGCATGCCGCGGGGGATCTACATCTGTCAGAACGAAAACGGCCAGATCAGGCGTTACGAGGTCGTTCCGAGCGGAACGGAGGTCCCGCTCGGCACCAACGACATCCCGATCCTTCGATGAGAACGGAAGACTCTTCCTCCACACCCGGAGGACAGAGAGCACGCACCCCCCCTCGCGTCTCCTGTCCCCGGGTGCGTTGCTATTCAAGAGAGGGGCGTGCAAACAAAAAAACACTCCCGATTATGGGAGTGTTTTTTTGTTTCTAGCTCTTTCGTTCCCCGTGCATCAAGAGTTCTAACGCGTGGTCGAATGATCCGGCGGCTGTAACGGTTCCATCGTTCACGAAGAAAATTTCGTCCGCGTTTTCAATCGTGTTCAAGCGGTGGGCGATGATGACTTTGGTGGTGGTCTTTGGAAGTTTTGTGAGAGTTTCTTCGAGCAACTGTTCGGTGACTGTATCAATGTTGGCAGTCGCTTCATCTAAGATCAACAAATCAGGCTTGCGGAGCACCGCGCGCATAAAGGCGATGAGCTGGCGCTGGCCGAGGCTGATGCCGTCGCCACTCGATTTCACAACCGTCTCTAATCCTTCTGGAAAACGGGCGAGAAGGGGATCGAGGCCGGAGGCCGTGATGGCGGCGAGGTACTCCTCTTTGGATTTTCCAACAAACTCACTGTTTCCATGGAAGATGTTCTCGAGGATCGTTCCCGTAAACAAGAACGGTTCCTGAAGAATGAAGCCAATTTGCTTTGCGCGATCCTCGGCCGTGTAGGAGCGAATGTCCTGGCCATGGAGCAAGACGGTTCCTTCGGAGGCGTCATACAAGCGCGCCATGAGCGAAGCGGTGGTGGTCTTGCCTCCACCGGTTGGTCCTACGAGTGCGTAGGTTTTTCCGGGTTCAAGGTCAAAGCTAATGTGCTTCAAGACAGATTTTCCATCGGGATAGTTGAAGGAGACATTTTGGAATTCCAACAGTGACTCGGCTCTTGCCTTCGTCGTCGACGTGATGGTCGCGAGTTCGAGCGGGTTGTTTAAGATCGCCGAAACGCGATC
>CAZRDS010000031.1:3834-12018 GCA_964598895.1 uncultured Gammaproteobacteria bacterium
GAGTGACGCGATCATGCGAAGCGGGGAGTCGAAACGATCAAGGTAGATCAAGAAGCTCAGCAAGAGACCAAGGGTGAACTGGCCTTGCGTGATTAAGAGGATGCCGTAGCCTACCACCAAGAGTTGTCCGATACTTGATGACAGATCGTAGAGTGGCGTGAAGAGGTTGTTGGTGGCGCCCGCCTTGAAGGAGGCTTTGAAGTTCTTTTGGTTGACCTCGTCGAAGCGTGCGCGGAAATAGTCACGGCGGTTGAAGGCGACGATGACTTTGAAGTTATCGAGGCTTTCTTGGATTTCGGCACTCAGGCTCCCCGTGCTCTGTAAGCTCGCGGCATTACGTTGTTTGACCCACTTGCCGGTAAGTTGCGTAATGACAAGCATGATCGCGGCTGGCAAGAGGGCGAGCAGGCCGAGGCGTGGGTTCAAGACCACCATGAAGATTCCGGCTCCGATGATGATGAAGATGCTTCCAAAGAAGCGCATCAAGGTTTCCGAAAAGAACTGGTTTAACTTGTCGGTGTCGTTGTTGATGCGCGAGATGAGATCTCCAGCTTTCGTTTGGTGGAAAAAGGCGATGGGAAGGGACTGCAATTTGGTGAAGACGTTATTGCGCAAGCGGAAGAGCACGGTTTGGCCGATGGTGCCCATCAGAATCATCTGGAAGTAGCTGACGAAATACGTAATCACGAAGGCGATGAACAGGACGGCCACGTAGAAGAGGACGCCCGTGTAGTTTCCCGCTTTGATGTAGGTATCAACGACACGCCCGAAGATGAAGGGGGCTGCGAGCGAAACGACGGTGTTGAAGAGGAGGCCGAGGGCAGCCAAAACAAAATCGCGCGTGCTCGTCGTCATGAGCTTGAGCAGGCTCGCCATCTTGAGCGGGCTAGTTGGTGCTGGTGGGTTCGACATAGGTTTCGGTTGAGCGTTGCGATTGAGCGATCTGGACGTATTCTGGGCAGGTCTTCATGAGTTCTGCGTGGGTCCCGGTGGCAATGATCTCACCTTCCATTAAGAGAATGATTTGATCGTAGTGTTCGATCGGTTCGATCTTTTGTGTGATCGAGATGAGCGTCAGGTGCGGATAATTTACGGCGACGTTCTCGAGGACGCGTTTTTCGGTGTTGGCGTCGATACGGGCGGTGAAATCATCAAGGAGCAAGATCTTTGGATCAAGGGCGAGGGCACGTGCTAACATGACACGCTGCTTTTGTCCGCCGGAGAGGCTCGTTCCGCGTTCCGAAACGACGGTGTTGAGCTTCTCTGGAAGTTCGTTGATGAAGTCACTGAGTTCTGCCGTAGAAATCGCTTTCTTCAACGTTTCTTCTTTAACTACTTCGCTAAAGGCGATGTTCTCGCGGACAGACAGGTTGAAGAGAATACTGTCCTGGAATACGAAGCCGACTTGGGCGTGGAAGTTAATCGGGTTGTAGTCTTCTAGGGGGTGACCATCGAATAAGATCTTGCCTGAGGTTGGAGGAAGTAAGCCGGTCATGAGTTGCAGGAGTTGTGTTTTTCCGGCAGCGGTTGGACCAATGATCGCAGTCTTTGTTCCCGCTTTAATCGTGAACGAGACGTCTTTCAAAACAGGTTTCTCACCATAGTTCAGCGTGAGATGTTCGACGGTGATATCGCCCTTGAGCTCTTCGGTGCGTGTTCCGGTTTCAGGTTTCTCTTCGTTATTCAACACTTCAACCACACGCGCGTAGGAAGCGCTGGCACGGCTGATGGCGTTACTCATGAATCCAATGATCAGAATCGGGAAGATGAGGAGTGATAGGTAGCCGTTGAAGGCTGCAAGCTCACCGATCGTCATGCTGCCGGTGATCACGAAGTGTCCACCAAGTCCAAGCACGACCAAGGTGGCCATACCGCCTAAGAATGTGATGACCGGAATGGCACTCGCAAACAAGCGCAATATTTTAATACCAATGTCTTTGGCCTGCGTGTTGGCATTCAGGAATTTTTCGGATTCTTGCTGTTGGGCGTTTAAGACGCGGATCAGCGCGGATCCCAGAATACTTTCGTTGATGACTTTGTTCAGGTGGTCGATGACTTGCTGCGATTCCTTGAAGAGCAGACCGACCTGAGAAAAGAGCTTACCGAAGGTGAGACCGATGAGCGGCAAGATCAACAGCACGGCGAGTGCGAGTTTCCAGTTGATCGACAGCAACAGCGCACTTGCTCCAATAATGATGAAAACGGACGAAACCATGGAAACAATCGCCTGCGAGACGAAGAGCTTCACGGCATCAATGTCAGACGTGAGGTTCGTGAGAAGCTTGGAGGGTGTCACCTCTTGGATATACGACACGCTCTGACGCGAAATTTTGGCGGCGAGCTGTGTACGCAAATCAAGCGCCACTTTTTCTGAAGCGTAGGTCTGGACCAGGCTCTGCAGATAGGTAAAGACCAAGATGCCGATAGCCGTCAGCAAAAAGGTCAGCATGAAGCTTTGGATCGAGAACGTTCCATGGGCAAAGGCATCAATCCCATTCGAAATGCGTTTCGGCAGGGAGAGGTTGAGGGCGTTACTCGCGATCGACAGGCTCAAAAGGCCTACAATAAGCCATTTGTAGGGTTTTAGGAGACCGAATAAGCTCGGTCCACGGGGCGGTTTAGGATGTGCCATAAAGACCCAGAGTATGCCCCTTTTTTCCCTAGTTAGCAACTAGGAATATCTAAAAAAGCCTTCATTTATGCGAAATGTGCTACGCTGGAGGGATATGAAAATGGTTTCGCTCGTTTTTCTTCTCGTTGGAGGATTTTTGGGAAGCGCCCTCGAGGCGCACGCGCAAACTCCTGTTGCAACATCTTCAACGGCGCTCATTCGGGCGATTGTGTATCCCACCGAAAAAACAGTTCCTCTTTCAAATGACTTTGGCCAAGCGCGTTCTGGCCACACGCATGAAGGGCACGATTTGATCGGCGCAAAAATGGTGCCGTTGTACGCTGCCGTAACCGGGCATGTGGAATCGGTAGAAAATCCGGAAGCGAGTTGGGGTTACGAGATTACGCTCGAAGACGCTGATGGCTACCAGTATCACTACCTCCACGTGAATAACGACACCCCAGGCACCGACGATGGAGCTGGCGGAATCGAGCATGCCTACGCGCCGGGGATCGTACGTGGAGCCCAGGTGACCGCGGGTCAGCTCGTGGGCTGGATGGGGGATAGTGGGAATGCGGAAACGGTGGGTGCGCATTTGCATTTTGAAATTCGCAAACCTGATGGCACAGCAATTGACCCGTACCCAAGTTTGTCTGCGGCGCTGAATGCGGGGAAATATGTGATTGCTGTAGCGAAGGCGGAAAGCCCGGATATCAATACGGATAAAGGGTTGCTGCCAACCGGTGCCACGGTTCCCTGCCTTTCCGGGAGTC
Source organism: uncultured Gammaproteobacteria bacterium (assembly GCA_964598895.1). Lineage (GTDB taxonomy): Bacteria > Patescibacteriota > Patescibacteriia > 2-12-FULL-60-25 > 2-12-FULL-60-25 > JAGOTP01. The sequence goes on from CAZRDS010000031.1 coordinate 7,219, forward strand.
TTGTGAAGTCCGTTTCTTCTACGGCACTTTATTATTGCGGCGCCAATGGGAAGCGATACGGCTTTCCAAACGAACGCGTGTATTTTTCTTGGTATACGAATTTTAACGGCGTGCAAACCCTCACAAATGAAGGCCTTGCTGCGATTCCGCTCGGTGGCAACGTGACCTATCGGCCAGGAGTGAAGCTCGTCAAGATCGAATCGGTTCCCAAGGTCTACGCGGTCCAAAAAGGAGGCGTGTTGCGCTGGATTCAAACCTCTGCGCAAGCCGCCTCGCTCTATGGCAAAACCTGGAACAAAAACGTTGATGATTTGTCGGACGCTTACTTTACCAACTACACGATAGGCGATCCTATTTAGTGAGCGCGGACTTCCTGTATTTTGCGGCGATCGCTGCGGCCTCATCTACAAAGCAGAGTTTGTTTTTGTAGGTCATGCGCTTCATCACAGCGTTTCCTTTCAAGAAGTAGTACTTGGTCGCAGGCATCGCGACGACGTTACACAGTGCGAGATCCGCTTGCTTTGAAAGTTTGCCAACGGGCACGCAGACGTTGGTTTTCTTCACGTAGCTCCAGCCAGCGTTCTTCTTGCAGGCGACCTCCACTCCACTTGGGGTTGATGAAGTGCTCTTGATGGCAGCCGTTGTCGTTGCTTTTGTGGGCAGGGGTTTGGTCGAGGTTACTTTCGTGGGTGGAACGGCTTTGGTCGAGGTTGGTGAGGTGATTTTTGTGGTCGTCGCTACGGTTGGTGCTACGGGTTTCGAGACCACAGGAACCTGAATGACCTTACGCAAATTCTCTGGACAGATCCGAGTTTCTCCATTCACCAAGCAGGTACAGGCTTTCAAGAAAATATCGTAGCTGCTTTTTGGATACATGATCTGGCAGTAGTTCGCACCAAGAATACAGGCGTTCCCGACAGCAAAAAAGCCGTTGTTACAGGTACAGGTTTTGTTGCCTGCTTCGGCGTGTGAAGACTCGGGGCAGCTCGTACTGTTCAGCCCACCACCTTGCACTCCGATGAAGGAGCCATCAAACACGAAGGAGAATTTATTATTGACGTAGTTTGCGCCAAGCGCTTCTTTCAAAAAGGCGTTGATGACCGGGAGCGAAGTAAATAAGGCATAGCCATTGTTTGAACTCGTGACCATGGTTGGAACTCCCACGAGCTCATTCTTGTCGTTGAAGACCGCGCCGCCCGCGGATTTCAGGCTTGAGACAACGTCCGTTTTGACGACCCAGGGCACAAGCTTGTCTTTGACCGTCTTCCGTTCGAAGCCCGTCACGTGCCCGATGTATTGCGTGATGCTGGATTGGGTATTCAGGGTGTAGTCCAAAAGAAACAGATCATCGCTCAAGCCGACCGTTTCCGTGGATGTGCTTTTGTTCAGCGTCACGTGTGGGAAGCTGAAACCGGTTCGTAGTTTTTCTTCTTCCACACTTCGCCATTCATTGTGTGAGAGAACGCGTCGGATCTGGAGCAGGGCGAGGTTGCTGCCGGCATTGGTTTTGAGAAGTGTTGCTTCGAGGGTACACGTTGGAAGGCTGAATTCATCTTTGGCGACACAGATCGTGGCTTTCGTTCCCTTGTCTTTTACGAGCTTCGCAACCGCAGAATAGGACGTGAGCACGCGGCCATCTTGGTCGATGATCACCCCTGACCCGGAAGACGTGCTTGCTCCGAGTGGTGCGGGAATGTCGATCCGAACGATCGAGCGGAATTCGTTGTTGCTCACCTTGGCTGAGGCGGAAGGAGCCCCCGCAAAACAGCCGATAAGTCCAAGAACGACGAAGAACGGTGAGAGGCGCAAAGAAAGGGAACGCATAGAATAGATCCAGTATAAACGGATGGTCATCAAAAAAGCCAGTATTTCTTGAAAAAGAAGAGCACCCATCGGCAGTGAAGGCGGTCCATCGAAAGGGATGGGGTCTTCTCCTGCGTTGGGTGCAGTGGGAGGGGTGTGAGGGCCGGGCGCAGGCCTCAGTCCGCGACGAGGGCGTAGTCGCGGCCGGCGGAGATGAGCCGCTTGGCTCCGGCGAAGATCGATCCGAGCGTGCCAGAGTGGTTCGCGATCTTCATCAGGAACTGGTGCAGGTCGGGGTACTGCACGCGGGCGTTCACCGGGCCCACCGTGATGACGACGTCGACGATGACGTGTGTCGCCGCCCGGATCGCCTCCAAGAGGGGTCGCTCTTCCTCCGCGATCTTCGGGAGGTAGCGCTTCCTGTAGGTCTCGGAGGGGACCACCTTGACCCAGACGCCTGAGGCGGGCAGGGCGAACGAGCGGCGCAGGCAGGCGACCATGTAGCCGTTGTGCTTGCGCACCACGTAGTCCTCCTCGGTGCGCCCTGCGGTGGCTCCGACATCGCTCGAGACGAGCGGGATGACGGCCTCGGAGAGCTGCATGGACCACTCCTCATTCGCCTCGGGCGAGGGGAGCGGGCCGTCGTAGGTCGCCAGCTCTTCGCAAGCGCGTTGGAAGAAGGCGCCGGGGTCGAGGATCTTCTTCCCGACGACCGCATCCCCGGCGAACCGGAGGAGTGTCGGGCAGAAGAACAACAGCCGGGACGTGGCAGACCTGGATGCGATTGGGCTGGACATGGGAAAGACCTCGCGACTGGGGAACGGGAGCGATATGCCCACGAAGAAATACCCCAGCCGGAGGCTGTACCACTATTTTGGGGGATCTGTCAATGAAAATGGGCGTTTTCTTGATAAGGGTCAAGATGGATCGCGTGCTTGTTTTATTGGATTCTAAATGGTAGTTTTCTCCGACTAAGCTTGGTCTTGTATGTCTCATAATCTCTACCTCTCTGTTATCGTCCCTGTTTTTAACGAAGGGGATGCCGTTACGGCGCTTCACCAGGAGATTTTAGACACCTGTAAAAAACTCAACAAATCGTTTGAAATCATTTTATCAACGATGGTTCATCGGACAATACGCTGGACATCCTCAAAGCACTGTCTCCGATTAAGATCATTCAATTGCGCCGGAACTTTGGTCAGACAGCGGCCATGGATGCGGGGATTAAGGCTGCGCAAGGAAAGTACCTCGCAACCTTGGATGGAGATGGGCAGACCACTCCAACCGCTATTCCTCGCTTGATTGAGAAGTTGGAGGAAGATGGCTTGGATGTTGTTTCTGGTTGGCGCAAACATCGCCAGGATACGGTTTCGAAGCGCTATTCCTCACTCGCCGCGGCCTTTGTCCGTAAGTTCCTCGTGAATGACGGTATCCACGACAGCGGCTGTTCTTTGAAGATTTATAAGAAAGAGTGTTTTGAAAAAGTGCATTTGTACGGCGAGATGCACCGTTTTATTCCAGCAGTCCTCAAGATCAAAGGCTTTCGCATCGGTGAAGAGATCGTAGACCATCGTCCGCGCACGACAGGGAAAACCAAGTACAACTGGAAGCGTGGGGTGAAAGGCATCTTGGACATGATCGGTGTGTGGTTTTGGCAGAAGTATGCGAACCGTCCACTGCATTTGTTTGGGGGAATGGGTGTGATCATGATGCTTATCTCAGTTGCCTCAGGCTTGATGGCGCTCTACGCAAAATTCTTCCGCGACCAAGATCTCTCGAATACGGCTTGGACAGTGCTGTCGATGTTCGGATTCTTTGTTGGGCTTTTGTTATTTGTGTTCGGTTTGATTTCTGACATGCTCTCCAAGATCTACTTTGGAAGTACGAATGACTCGACGTATGACGTGAGAGAGGTGATTGAGAACTAAGTATGAAGAGGATTTTGGTATTGAATTACGAATTTCCGCCATTGGGAGGTGGGGCAAGTCCAGTAAGCTACGAAATAGCAAAAAGACTTTCAGAAACGGGTGATTTTGATATTGATGTTGTAACGATGGGGTATAAGGATCTCCCCAAGTATGAAGAGGTAAATCCGAATTTCAGAATTCATCGTGTTGCTTGTTTACGAAGTAAAAAAGAAATTTGCCATCCATGGGAGCAGGCAACATATCTGATCACGGGGTTTTTCAAGGCTAGAAAGTTCTTGAAAGAGAAAAAGTATGATATTTGCCACTGCCATTTTATTATCCCTGTAGGTGTTTTAGCTTATATTTTGAAGGCTTTGTATAAACTGCCTTACATTATTACCAGTCATGGTAGTGATGTCCCGGGTTTTAATGGGGATCGTTTTAAATTTCTACACACATTCACAGGCCCTTTTCTAAGGTCGATTATCACTCGCGCGAAATTCGTTATCACACCCTCTGAATATCTTCGATCACTTATTCTCAAGAATATTGGGGTTGAATTTGAGTCTAAGGTAAAGGTTATTCCTAATGGAATTGATTTAGAAGAGTTTAATCCTTCTATTAAAAGATTGTCCCACAAGAAAAAAAGAAATATATATTCTCAAGTGGTAGATTACTGCCTCGTAAAGGGTTTCAGTATCTTATAAAAGCTGTTTCTGATTCTGATATCGGGTATGAAGTGCACATTGCAGGAGATGGTCCAATGATGTCTGAACTTTCTTTATTGGCAAAAGCATCTAAAACAAAAATATTCTTACACGGTTGGTTAGACAACAATGGTTCGGTTTATAAGAACTTACTGGAACAGTCGTCTATCTATGTATTAGCTTCTGAGTCAGAAAGTTTCGGTATGGTGCTTGCAGAGGCTATGTGCGCTGGATGTGCTGTTGTTACCACGAATGTAGGTGCGTGTGTAAGCACGGTGGGTGATCAGGCGATCTTAGTTGTGCCGAAAAACAGCGTTAGATTGAAAGAGGCTATTAAGTACCTTATTGATAACGAAGAAAAGATGTACGAACTACAAACGGGA
>CAZRDS010000032.1:0-10350 GCA_964598895.1 uncultured Gammaproteobacteria bacterium
GATGAACGAGAACAAACCTTGAACCAGATCTTGGTTGAGATGGATGGTTTTGAACCAAACATTGGCGCAATCGTGATTGCTGCAACCAACCGTCCAGATGTGCTTGATCCGGCCCTCCTTCGCCCAGGTCGCTTTGACCGCCGCGTCGTGCTAGACCCACCAGACATTAATGATCGCGAAGCCATTTTAAAAATCCATGGCAAGAACAAGCCGCTCGCAGACGACGTAAACCTTCGTCGTATTGCAGAGCGCACTCCAGGCTTCTCAGGCGCCGACCTCGGCAACCTCATGAACGAAGGCGCGATTCTCGCCGCACGTCGCAACCAGACAAAGGTCCAAATGACAGAACTTATCGAATCGATTGAGAAAGTCATGCTTGGTCCGGAGCGTCGCAGTCACCTGATGAACGATGATGAGCGTAAAGTGACCGCTTACCATGAAGCAGGGCACGCGCTTGTTGCGCACTTGCTCCCACGCATGGATGCCGTGCATAAAGTCTCGATCATCAGCCGTGGTCGTGCTGCGGGGTACACCATTCGCCTCCCCCTCGAAGACCGCACCATGCGCACCCGTGAAGAATACAAAGAAGATATTGCCGTGGCTTTGGGTGGCTATGCCGCAGAGTTCGCCTTCTTTGGGGATATCACCACCGGTGCCTCGAACGATATGCAGAACGCGACAAAGCTTGCTCGCAACATGGTGACTCAATGGGGCATGTCCGATGCGCTTGGCCCACGAACGTACGGAGAACGTGAGGAGATGATGTTCCTCGGCCGTCCAAATGAAGCGCGCGACTACTCCGAAGATAAAGCGATCCTAATCGACAAAGAAATCGACGCACTCATCAAAGAGGGTCTTGCAACGGCCAAGAAACTCATCGGCGATCACAAAGACGCGATGGACCGTATCTGCGCCCGCCTGATCGAAAAAGAAATCATCGAACGCGATGAATTCGAAGAAGTCGTAGGGATTCCGCCTGCGAACGCAAAGAGTTCCGTGAAGAAGGTGGCCTAGTCAGACTAAAAACAAACAGCGCTCCGTCATTCGGAGCGCTGTTTGTTTAGGCGCTTATTTCTGTTCAGACTTTTTCTCAATCACGGGAGGCTCGAGCAAAGTTGAATCGATATTCGCGACCGCCAACACTTCTTCCACGCTCGTAAACCCTTGGAGGGCCTTCAATAATCCATCCTGTGCCATCGTAATCATCCCCTCCTTCACCGCCATATCCTGAATCATGAACTCAGAAACTTCTTTTGAGAGCACTTCTTGCTCGATTTCTTTGGTCATCGTGAAAATCTCATAGATACCGACACGGCCTTTGTAGCCAAGATTGTTACAGGTTTTGCAGCCGGCCCCTGGGCCCTTGAAGACCATATGTTCTAGGTCCACATGAATGCCCGACTTTGGCGAGATCGACGCCAGAACGCGTCGCACTTCTTCAAACTGACCTGGACCGAGCGTGACATCAACTTTGCAATCTGGACACAAACGACGGACCAAACGCTGGCCAATCACGGCATTCAACGCTGGTGCAAGCAAAAATGATTTCACTCCCATCGAAAGGAAACGAGGGATCGCTCCAGCGGCACTGTTCGTATGGATGGTTGAAACCACCAAGTGTCCCGTGAGAGCGGCTTGAATCGAAATCTCGGCCGTCTCCAAGTCACGGATTTCTCCCACCATTACAATGTCCGGGTCCTGACGCAAGATCGAACGTAAGCCTTTGGCAAAATCGTAATCTTTAGAGTGTTCAATCTGACTCTGGTTGATTCCAGCAAGCTTATATTCAACCGGGTCCTCAAGGGTAATGATTTTCACACCCGGATCGTTGAGTTTTTTCAAAATCGCGTAGAGCGTGGTGGTTTTTCCAGAACCCGTTGGACCGGTCGTCACGATCATGCCGTTTGGTTTGTCGATTTCTTTTTGTAACCGCTCAAGAGCAAGGCCCGTGATGCCCAAACTATCGAATTCAAGCGCCACCGCCTTTGGGCGAAGCAAACGCATAACCACCGATTCCCCATACGCCGTTGGCAAAAAGCTCACACGAATATCAATCTTCTCGTTCGGCAAATAGATCGTGATGCGTCCGTCCTGTGGTACGCTATCGATGTTGATTTTAACGCCAGATAAGAGTTTGATACGCCCAATCATCTGTTGCCAAGCCGCGCGTGGTAACTTTGCGGCTTCGTTCAAAATCCCATCCATGCGGAAACGGATTTTCACCCCGTCCTCTTCCGCTTCCACGTGAATATCAGACGCATTCGCTTTGAGCGAGGCCCCGATCATGAGCGTGATGATATCCGTGGTACTGACCTTCGTGATCTGCTCTTGAAGTTCGTGGAAATCCGCAATCTGCTTCTCGTATTTCAGGAGATCATTCTCATCAATGCGGTAGCCATAAATAATTTCCTTTGGAATCGGCAAAATGTCGTAGAGCTTGAAGGCTGCCTGAAAACTATCTTCCGAAATATAGTAGACATCGACGGTCGCATGCTGCTCTTCGGCCAGCCGTGCGCGAACTTGTTCCACCTCCTCTGAAGGGTTGGTTGTGGCTAAACGGATCTGTTCTTTGACCTTAAAAAAGGCCACCATCTGTAAGCGTTCCGCGTCTTGTTTCTTCAATAAAATCAAGGCTTCTGGAGCAATCGGAAAACCGCGGAGCGCGATGTAGGGCAAACCAAATTTCTGCGCCATGTCCTGCGCAATTTTTTCCTTCTCTCGAATTTTGATCTCCTGCATCTTGTCCGTCAGGGCAGCCTGAGCGGCAGCGGGCGGAGCTTTTACCGGAGTTGCGGCAGCAGATGAGCTGTTATTTATCGGGCTACGCTTAATGGAAGCTGCAAAACTCGCAAGCTTATCCGCTGCGACGGCAGCATCGGATTCTGGAAGGGGCTTCTTGAGTAGATCCTCGATCGAGCCCGTTTTCGGAGGATTGGTAGCCACAGAAGTTATTTGGCCGACGTCCGAGACGTGCGATGCGTAAGCGAGTGGAAGACGCGGGCGATTTTACTATGCGCTGTGCCTTCTGTTGCTCGGCGGTACAAGCGATTCCAGGTAGCGTACTGGAAATTCACCGCGAACAATCCCCCTAAGATCGCCGCCAAGAAGACGATCGCTGCGATCACAATGTTCACAACCACGAAAATTTTCGGAAGCCCCAGATACAAACTCTCCACCAAGAATCCAAGCGCTGGTAGCCCCGCAAAGAGCGCAACCAGAACCGAGGTCGTAAAAATCAACGCTCCAATCACCATCATACAGAGCGCTGTCTCCGCAATCGTGAGCCAGGCTTTACGCAAGAGCTGGCCGGCATGAACCAATGCTTCGTGGAGCGTCATACCGTCTGCCATCACGCCATTCAGTGCAAAGAGATGAAGGGATGTCGTCACAAACAAGATTTTGAGATACACGATCGCCGCTATCACGAAGAAGACATTTCCGCCTGGTATTCCTAACACCGCACCCGCGAAAGTTCTTAAGCCCAGTGACCCAAGCCCAACAATGCTGAGCATGAGAAGATTCAAGACGGCGAGGGGCACGACACGCTTCGCCGCCGTTTGCAAGATCTGGCGGAAACCACGTCCAAGCGTGGTTTGGCCACGGTCTAAACAGGCTACCAATGTTCCTTGTGCGATGACACTCAAGAACAAAATGAGACCCATGACCGCGAGCGACAACAAAATGCTTTGCGTCAATGCAAATTTATTCACCCAGTCCAACTGACTCACGCGCAAAAAATACGAATGCCATCCGCTATCTCGCGCGAGAGGTGATTGAAGTGCGGTTCGTACAGACAAAATAAAGACATCGTAAATACCTCCCGTCTGAAGAAAGACCGTCAGGAGTGCAAGCGGCCAAAAACGCTTCTCTTTCCAAGAAAGCAGAAGCGCATCACGGAGAATTTCTCGGTAGAGCGGGCGATGGAGAGCAACAGAAGGAGCGGGTGTAGCGCGTGGCATAGGAACTGAGGACTAGTATATCACAGCCGAAGGCCCTGGTAAGCGTCTATTGACAGGGAAATGGGGGGTAGAGTATAAAACTCCCCATTGCACACGTTTCCCAGGTGGGAAGGCGAGTCTAGGGCAGATACGAAACGTCGTAACTACCAGAGAGAAGTGGTGCATTGAGGGCGGTACCCGGCGGACCTCCCCCTCACGTTCACGACACGCCGGACGGCAGACAGACGACCAACCAGAGACGGAGCACGCGATGAACCGGAACACGCCCCCGCAGCACAAGATCGACGACGAGACGCCGCAGAAGATCGGCCACCCGATGGGCCCCGGCGGCCTGCACGGCACCGACGCGACGCACATCGCCAACCAGCCCGGCGCGCCGCCGATGGGCATGCAGCCGCAGCCCGCCGGCTTCGACCAGCCGACCATGCTGAAGCCCGGCGGCCCCGACGCGAAGCACGGCGAGGCCCAGATCGGCTGACCCGCGCGCACGGCGACCCTAAGGGGACGCTCTCGCTCTCTGAGCTCGCGGTGGCTGCCCCTACCGCGTGTTCGCCGAGACGAGAGCGTCCCCCGCGGGACTCTCCGACAACCTACTCTCGAGCGCCCAGTTCTCGCGCTCGAAGATCCAAACGGACCAACGTCATCCAAGCATCCCTTGCTTGCGCCCACCTCGGGCTCTCAGATGGAACGGGTCCGTTTCGCGTTGTACGCATTTTCTTGCACAGAGGGAAATAATTTGATACAAATTGTGTGCTGAAACGTCCTTTCCAACCACCATCCCACCAAAGGAAGACGAAGATGAGCCTCTACCACTTAATTGTGATCGTCGGCTCCTGTGGGCCCGAGGTCGCCGAGCCCCTCTCGGGGTTTCTGTCCAGCCTTGGTATAGGTCAACGGTACCTGATCAAAAGCCCAGACAGCACTCCCGCAGAGATCATCGCCCGGGCGGATGCGGAGGGTGGCGTCCCGATCGTCACCATCTGGAACGAGAGAACCCGGAGCGCACCGTTCCTGGAGGAACTGTTACATGCAGACACTCTCCCCGGGCGCGCCCACTTCCTGATCGTTCCGTCAGATATGGTGAGCACAATCGTCGCAGAGCAACTCGAGCAGAGTGCCTCCTATGACCCTGAGCATCCTCGGGTACTCGTTCTCAGCCTGCAGGATCTGACGCTCGCAACCGTGCGCGAGATGGTACGCTTACATCTTTCGCATTCCTGCGCATCCTACCTCGGGCGTCCGCAGCAAGCTCGTAGGATTGCTCCGGCGCCCATCACGGCTCTGTCCATCGCTGAGCGGAATGTGAACGACATCGATCGCCGAGTCATGCAGCGCGGGATGTTCTACGTCCAGCTACTGCGTATCCCCCGCTTCTAAGAAGATTCTCAACCGCCAGCGGAACCGGCCTGGGTCGAGCGTCAAGTGAACTCTGACAAGATCCCGAACGCGGGAACCACAAGACTCGCCGCCGGGCCACATCGGCTTCCTGCGCCCCTCCGAAGAAAGTGGTGGTGAGAAGAAGACTGAACGACTGACGCGCCAACTCGCGATCAGATCGCGACGCACTACGTACGCCTCTCGTGGTGCGTTTTGCGTTTTATCAAAAAAGTATTTTTTACGCGTGTAACGCAACGGTACGCGTCCCATCCTCCTTCGGCTGAATCTCTATGTGTACCATCGGTACGCCAAATTTCAGTAACGCCTCTCCAAGCTGTTCTGGCCATTCGATCGCAATGAGGGTTCCAGGTTCGGCAAGTTCCCCCTCTAGATCCAACGCATAGACATCCGACGCTTGTTCCAAACGATAGGCATCGATGTGCACCAGTCGTCGGATCCCCTGCCGTTCTTTTGGTAATACGTAGGCGCGCAACAAAGAAAAGGTGGGGCTCCGTGGACGATCTTCCACTCCAAGCGCTTGTGCAAGGGCTTGGACAAAGGTGGTTTTTCCGGCCCCCAGCGGACCCGAGAGCGTGATGAGCATTGGCACGCGTACGTGTTCAATCAAGACCTGTGCAACTTCATTCCACTCGTCTACACCGCGCCCCTGAAGTTGAAACGAATAGGTGTTCATACGCCGATATTCCAATCCGGGTCAGGTTCGACGTCTTGCCACTTCGCGATATCCCCTAACTTGTAACGCCAGTAGCCAGCGGCAGCGATCATCGCGGCGTTGTCGGTAACATAGGCACGCATCGAAGGAAGATACGCAACTCCTGGCAATTGTTTTTTGACCGCACTGCCCAAACGGGTGCGTAACGCTGTACTCGCAGAAACGCCACCCACTAAGAGCACGCCTTTGACCCCCTCTGCCTTCGCTGCCGCAATGGTCTTTTCTACTAAAATCTCAATGATCGCTTCTTGGACCGAAGCAGCTAAATCATTCTTTGTTTGTCCAAGGTCGGTGGTTGTTGTTTTTACACCTTCCCACGTGGTACGTACGGCCGTCTTTAATCCACTAAAACTAAAATCAAACGTTCCATCGTGGCGCATCGGACGCGGAAGGTCGAAGGTTTTTTTATCCCCTTGTAATGCACGCTTCTCAATCTGTGGACCGCCTGGATATGGTAAGCCCATGAGCTTGGCAGACTTATCAAACGCTTCACCAGCCGCATCGTCGCGCGTCTGGCCAATCAGGCAATACTTCCCAAGCGCTTCAACCATCACGAGTTCCGTATGGCCACCAGACACAACCAGGGCGAGCAACGGATACTGCCAGAAACGACGCTTATGACCATCTAACCAAGCGGAAGCGACGTGCCCCTCCAAATGGTTCACCGCAACGAGTGGTTTTCCGGAGAGCAACGCGAGCGTACGGGCCGCTTCAACTCCTACACTCAGAGCGGTTGGGAGTCCTGGGCCACGTGTCACAGCGACCACATCAAACGCTTTCATCCCCTTCGTGCCGAGAGACTGCGTCAAAAGTGAAACGGTTTCTGGCACATGTGAGCGCGCCGCAACCTCTGGCACCACGCCTCCATACTTTTGATGAATCGGGATTTGCGACGAGACGAGATGGACGAGTACTTTCACTTCCTCCGGTTTTCCTGGCCGTTCACGGACCGAAATCAAAGAAATCGCTGTTTCGTCACAGCTCGTTTCGATCGCGAGAACACGCACAGGCTTCATGTAGGGGCACAGTAGCAAACTGACTGAAAGACTCAAGATAAGGAGGGAATCTCTTCTCCCAAGATACGTTTCCGTGCCTGTGGCGGCATATGTGCAATTTCACGAATGAGCCGGATCGCTCCTCGCCGTTTTGGTAACTTTGCTTCTAACTGATCTAAGACCGACCAAAAGAGCGCGCTGCTGTTTGTCACGTGTTCTCGGTTTAAAAATTCCACAATATCTCGATAGAATGAAGCGGTCGTAAAATAATCCTCTGGCACTTGTTCGTTCAACAGAAAATCGAGTTTTCGCTCCATGACATAACGCTTTCCTTCACGTTCGCTAAATGTTTTGGCGCGCTCGGTCTGTTCAAGACGGATCTCTTCGAGAGACGACCCCTTCGCTGTGCGAAGAACCAGGGCTCGCCAAATGCGCTCGATAACTTCACTGACTTCAGTCAAACTCCTAATATACGTATTAAACTCCGCGACAAGCGTTGCCGGCTGCAGCGGTAAGAAAACCTCTGTGTGCTCGATCGCTCGTAAAATAGCTGGTGGTGTTGTGTACTCTTTAAAAACCTTCGCGAACGCCGCTTGGACCTGCGCGTGTTGCTCAGGAGGAAGTGTCTCGATGTAGCGATAGTGAGACTCTTCGAACTCTTTTAACTCATAGTCGTACAAGGGTTGCGGTTTTGGCAAATGAAAACCGACTGTTCCTTCGATTCTTTCCATAGAAGAGGACATACTCCGAAATTTTACCATATATGCCTCACGACCCACTGCGCTCACCAAACGAACTGCGCCCCCGGACTAAGTGGCAGTCCGGGGGCGCACGAGCTACTGCCCCATGAGCAGCATCTCGAGATGTTCCCTGTGGTCGCGCAGGGTGTCGTCGATGATCTTGAGGAGTGCGGTGACCGCTCGCTCGAGACCACCCTTCGCGTGATCACTCGTCACCGTGTGGTGGACGAGAATGTCGATCTCTGCCGCCCGCGCCGCGTCGGACGACGCGCGCTCGTCGCGACGTTCGAGAGCGACCATGTTCACTCCCTCGATCCGGATGACCGTCATGACGCGCTCGCTCCGATCGAAGAGGCGCTGGAACGTCGCGACGCCGTGCTCCGTCATGTCGCAGAGGCACGGGCCCAGCTCCAGCCCGGCGAAGCTCTCGACCGTACGCCCGTAGTAGTCCGGGGACGGACGAAGAGCGTCGTTCAGAAAGGGCTGTGCCCACTCGAGGAACCGCCCCTCCGCGATCATCTGCTTGAAGACCTCCTGCGAGACGAAGAAGCGCGCGTCCTCGGGCTCACGTTCGCGCCGAGGCCGTGAGGTCCAGGAGCGCGCGGGGCGCAGGTTCGGACGCCGTGCGAAGACCGCGTCCATGAGCGTGGTCTTTCCGACTGCCGTCGGACCGACCACAACGAACAGTGGATACAAAATCGGAAAAGGCTGCATGACGTCCTCCAGCAGGGTTCGAAGTGAACGTGAGGTGGTGTGGTTGAGCCGCGAACTGCCGCGACCAAACCTGAATGGACGCCCAGACTATAGATAAACGACTAGATATCCGTCAAACGAATGCCTGAGTGATATAGTCCTTGCATTCTTCTCTCTATGCTCGCTCCTCTTGTCAAAAAATCCTGGTCGCGAGTCTGCTGCTGGCTCATTTTTATAGGACTCACGGCGTTACTCGTTCTTCTATTTCTCGCTCACTCGCTCGAGTGGCAAAAAACACATCCTACAGAAGGCGTTCTCGAACACACTCGACCATTTCTCATCAATGAGATTTCTTCTGATCTTGTTCTAAGCTCGTTCATGCACCGGGATGACTATGTGATTGATCCGAGCGCGCGTATCTTGCTGATCCCCCATCACTTAGCGGCGGGGCGCGAAATCGCGAGCCTGCTTGGGTCGTCACCTAACTCACCACAGGCCGTCCTCCTTTCTCCCGATCACTTTTCCAAGGGGGCTCAGGCCCTTTCTACGACTCGAGAAGCGTTCCAATGGGGAGAACACCGAACCCCAGGCGACAAAGGACGTATCGATCGTTTGCTCCTTCGACTCCCCAAGGCGCTCCGTGTTCAAGATAGCGTCTTCCTGCATGAGCACGGCGTGCGGGGGCTTATCCCATTCTTACAACTCGCCTGGCAACACACCGGCGTGACACCGATCACCGTCCGTGTTGATACGTCCGACGAAACAATCACAAAACTCGCGGAAGCGTTACACGAAGAACTGCAACAAGATCCTAGCCTCATGCTTGTGATCACGATTGATTTCTCGCACGAACTCCCCGCGTACTTAGCAGATCTTCATGACGCCTATGCTATCGGCCGTCTAAACGCGCTCGACGAGACAGCTGCGCGCAAAGTTGAAATCGACTCTCCCCCGCTTTTCCTTCTCCTCACGAAGCTCACCAAACTTGAAGGCAGTACACTCCAGCTACAGGCACACACTAACAGTCTGCGCTTGATGAACGCGAGCGTGAGCACCCTTGGGACAAGTCATGTGCTTATGAGCGAGCGCGTAAGCAGCACGCCTGAGACGACTTCTTCTCACTTCACCTTCTTCCATAATCCAAGTCATCCTATCTTGAGCTCAGAAGATCGTGTCTATCGTGGGTACGATACCGTAAAGACAACAGCCATTCCTTTTCCAACAGCCTTCGTCAAAGAAGAGACCGCTACAACAACCATCTGGCATGCCATTCCCCTTGCTCCCCTTAAGAACAAACGATGGGAAGTTGTCTCGGATCAGGTCTTTACAACCCTTAAAACAGAACGTGTCGTATGGGAGAACTGGGCTCGCACCCACCTTACGGCGATACCGAGCGAGTGATACCATACGGTCCATATGGACCAACCCTCTTCCGTTCCTTCATCCGCAAAACCCATTGTAGAACCCCCGCAAGCGAGTGGCACCTCCACTATTCTTTTGGTCGTCATTAGCCTTTTGATTGGTCTTCTCATCGGCGTTATGGGATTTGTCGCCTGGCAAAAGAATATGGCGCCTGCAACCCAGGTAACCCCTGTTCCAAGTACACCCCTTCCGACCCCCTCTTCCACAACGCCCGAAGCGCCTGCCACCTCAACGCCTCCAACAAGCGCCACAACCACAAATATTGATCCAACTGCCGCTCTCCTGAACGTACAATGGAAAGCAGGAACAATCGTTGTTCCTGGAACGGTCTTCGGCTCGGTCATTCCAAAGAATGAGCTTCGCGTCGCAAGCCCAGGCGGCTACGAAGGCGGTATCGATGAAGCGCTCCCCATGTATGGCTTCACCTATGA
>CAZRDS010000032.1:10360-11626 GCA_964598895.1 uncultured Gammaproteobacteria bacterium
CGCGTAACGGATGGGGCGTACAAAGATTCAGTTATTTACGGTGCTAAACAACGCACAGCGGAGGTCGACCTTGGAATGGACCGCACTCAAGCGCCATCTTTTGTGAACCTCCTCGTCTCTCCAACGACACATGAGGTCACGATCATTGGCATGGCAAGCTCGAATATCTTCACGCCTGGCTGGACGGGTATACGCTATGCTCCCAACCTCAAACTCAACCTAAGCCCCTTCCCAGCGACACTAACACTTGAAAATGGAAGCACACTTCGCAGAGCCTTCTTGTCCGTTTCAGCAGAAGCCGCTCCACTCTGTGGGGGTTCGAGTGGCTGTATTGATCGCCTGCCTCTCGCACACACAAACGACGGACGTGGCGTCTACGCGGGACCAAGCGGCAACGTGATGACCACCAGCGCTTCCAAGCCTGGTTGTGTAATTTTGTACCGTGAGAACGGCGAAGGTGTGATCTACGAAAGTGGGATTCCTTCAGACATTCGCGACCCACAAGCCGGAGATAACGCCGACTATCCAGCCGCGCTCGTTGTTGGCCCAAGACAGCTTGTCTTGGATCCAGCTTACGCCACCACTTCGACCTTCCGCGCCCATGAGTCCGGCGGCTGTGGTGGAACAGACTGCTTGCGTGTATTGGCGGCCGACGAATTGAACGCGCAGGATTTGGTCCAGGCCGGAAAAACCGATGGCGGCGATCCGATCTACGTCTTCAAACAAGAAGCCTTGAACCGACATCCATCGATTGTGGTAGAAAGCTATGAAAATTGGTACGGATACGATGAGCAAACAAACACCAAACCCCCAATCGGTGTCTTCTTACAGCGCGTAAAAGTGCCGCTCTTCTTCTGGAAAGATGCCTTCGGTCGCTACGTCGTCTACAAGAACACACTCGGCGCGCCCATCACGGAGTGCGGCAAACCGGTGATCTACCTCTATCCAACCAAGACGCAGAATGTTCAGGTGCAGCTCCCATCCTTCATCAACGTCACGGTAAGTGAACCACGCTATCCAAAAGCTGGCTGGAACGTAAGCGCTGATCCATCCGGAAAACTGACGCTCAAAGATGGAAGCAGCGTCGGCTCGCTCTTCTGGGAAGGTCTTGGCGTAAACTACACTGTTCCCAAAGAAGGCTTTGTCGTGAAACATGGCCAGGTTGAATCGTTCTTGAACCAGACTCTCCCCCGCTACGGTTTGAACGCTCAAGAGCAAAAAGAATTCATGGACTTCTGGGTTCCACGTATGACCGGCGCGCCTTAC
>CAZRDS010000032.1:11636-11934 GCA_964598895.1 uncultured Gammaproteobacteria bacterium
AACGACTGGAGCAAGCAGGTTCCTTTGAACGTCACGCCTGCCCCTCAAACCAGCATTCGCCTCTTCATGGACTGGCAACGCTTAGCGGGACCGATCGAACTCGTCGCCCCAACGATCACCACACCGACGCGTAACGGCTTTACCTTAGTCGAATGGGGCGGCTCGCTGCGCTAAAACACACGATCACCTACACATAAAACCTCGCCTCAGGGCGAGGTTTTATGAAAATAAACACAAAGACTGGTGAGCGCCTCATGCGTTGACGGGGCGCTCTTTTTATGGTATAGTGGCCTGTTAC
>CAZRDS010000033.1:0-1585 GCA_964598895.1 uncultured Gammaproteobacteria bacterium
CGAGTCAGACGAACGAGAAGTTGAGGACCCACCTCCCACTTCTCCCAAAAAGCCTAAAATCAAACTGCTGATGCTGTACGAAAAGAAAATCAGAAGCATCCCAATCGTGGCATTGCGCAGAATATGTTGCGCTCCGGTAACTTCCTTCGGATTACCTGCCGACAAGATCCACTTCACCCCACCGTAAATGAACAAGAGAAGCGCCACTGACCCAACGATCCCAAGAATTCCCTTAATAAGTCGACCAATGAGACTCGCGACTGAGTCAACGCCTGGTAAAGGGTTTGCCAGACGCGATCCGCCTGCACTCACTCCAGAACTCTGCGTCCCTCGGCTCCCAGAAGACCCACTTCCTGTGCCGCCAGTCGATCCTCCCGTTGAGCCACTCGTTCCGCTTCCCGTAGGAGCAATACAGGTCGGCGCCGAACCACGGCAAAACTGAGCATCCGTTGGCACGGTTCCAATACTCGCGGAGCGACAAGACTCCTGGCAAAAACCTCCACACACGGTTCCTGGAGCCTGCGCATCTGTCCCTTGTGGGTTACAGCTTCGTTCTTGGGCGGAGGGGCCAATACTACACTCAAACACACACTGTCGTGTTGCTCCCGCCGAAGCGGGTGCACAACGCGCCGTGCCTGGGCCCGACGTCACACACTGACCATTTCGGAACGAACGACCACACACGCGTTGGCAGGCACTCGTACAATCTGAATCTGCCGTACAAGTAGTAGGAGTCGTTTGTGGCTGACACGCAAAATTACAGGTGCCATCCGTAGAGCGAGGGGTTGAGCCGCCTGTGCTTCCGCCCGTTGAACCCCCGGCTGATGCTCCCGTCGAACCAGAGCCCGTCCCCGCTCCGGTCGAACCGGATCCGCCGGTTGATCCTCCTGTACTGGCACCGCTTCCGCTCGAGCCCGTCCGACCCGACCCCGATCCTGATCCTCCCGTCGTCGCCGATGTTTCTGCAATCCCTGCTTCCGTGGCAGAAACGCCTACACAGGCACTATGGTCTGGGGTGTCGCCACTTCCACACGTTCGATAACAGGTCAGCGGCGTGCGTTGAACATCACCAGCCGTGCTATTAGAACAACGCGTCATGCAAGCCGTACACAAACGAATGGATGCTGGCTGAGAAATGTCGACGCACTGAGGCGTGCCTCGCAAGCCTGTTGCACAAGTAATAGTAGCGCCCGCTCCTTGTCGCTCCGTAAGACGTCCCGCAGCAGCTGCACACACCGTTGTACATTGGCTAGAACAATACGGATGTGCGCCACCAGTACTTGCACCGATACAAGCAAGCGCCGTCGTTGGAATACAGGAACAAGCCGAGCACACATCTACCCCTGAAACCGAACCTGGCCCACAAGTGGAGGCATGAACACTACTCGTGTCATAGGCCATCCCAATCCCTTCACAGGTGCGACGGCACTGCGTCGAACAAGGGAGCGACTCAACGGTCGGAATCCCGTTATCCAAGTGCGGATTACAATTCATTCCTCCGGCTCCAAGGGTCACGCTGCACGCAAACTGACAGGCTGACGCGGCACCAACCGGGTGAAGCGGCAAAGACACTCCGACGAGGAGC
>CAZRDS010000033.1:1595-10499 GCA_964598895.1 uncultured Gammaproteobacteria bacterium
CGAGACATAAAGATCAGGCGTGGACAAAGAGGGTGACCAAAAAGTTTACCAGAGTATACCCAAAGAACATGAAGAAGAGTCCGGTCAGCGCTTTTGTAATACGATCTTCGGCGGACTTCACGCTCGATGCATCACCTGCAATCAAATACTCAATACCAGCATAGACAAAGACGACCAAGAGCAAGACGCCCGCAAGGCCAAACAAAAAGCGTACCAAGTTCAACCCCGCTTGCACCAAGTCAGAAAACTGACAGCCCCCATCTTCGATACAGGAAGGCAAGATAAGGCGTGTAAGCCCGCCTGAGTCAGCCGTTACATTCGAACTTCCTACGACGCTGCTTCTCGGACTATCTCCACCCGTGTCAGAGGCACCGGAAGAACCGCCATCCGAAGCGGATCCAGAAGAACCGCTATTTGAGGTCCCAGCGTCTGGGGCCCCTTCGGCCCCACCTTGTGTCGTTCCGCCCGCTGCCCCGTCGGCCGCTCCTCCATTTGTTCCGCGACCACCACACTGTTGTGCTGGTGCGATTCCTAATGAAGAAGGACAGCAACGAATACTTGCATCCCCCGGACAGCCGCCTTGCACACACCCCGCCTGTTCTTGAGTAGAACAGACCCTGCGACAGGTCCAGGTTGTAGATGCTGCCCCGAAGGTCGCTTCTGACATGCTGATGAGCGATCCGTTCGCTGGGTCCGAAGCAACAGCTCGTTGCGCACACGTACCTGGCGCGAGCGCTGCTGCCTCGCTCGTTGCTGCCGAAGTCCCGGATTGAATCCGACCACGCCTATCACCTGAACTACCAACCGCTCCCGTTGGCGCTGAACTCATCCCCTCGATCGCCTGCTCTTGTGGAACACCTTCACATAAAGCTCCATCGTTTCCGACGGTTTGGCAGCCTTGATAACAGTCCGCTGGAACCGGGAGGGTTCCGTAGACAGCGCCCTGGTCAATACAGCGGCTGATACACGCTCGACACAGTGTTAGCCGTGAGCTGCCCGAGGTCGCGACCACCACACAACGTGGTGCTGGCGTATCTGCGCAGCGGACTTCTCCGATACGGTTACTCGCAATCCGATCGCGATAGCGTGCCGTCGTACAGGTTTCTGCACAACGTGAAGGACACTCATTATTTTCTCCCGGGTCATTTTCCGCCGTTGTTGCACGAACACACGCAAAAGAAGCGCTGTTCGGTGTGCATTTACATGGACTACAACGTCGCTCTGATCCACCCCCGATCGCGGTGCAATAACTACTCCCATGACTTGGATCATAGGTCATGCCGAGCATGCTGCAATTCTCACGACAGAGTGTAGAACAACGCAGTGGCGCTGGCTCTGCATCTTCCATGACACAACGACTCTGCGTTGCGTGTGTCACTTCACAGCGAAAGCCACAGTAAGCCGCCGCCTGTGCCGGACTCACCTGGTGCATAAAGAAAAGCAGGCTCGCGATAAAAGCGACGCCTACTATCTTGCCAAGATTCTGTTTTAGCCAATCAAAAGGAGCGAGCATAGAGAATTCTCTCCTATGATATCTGATTCCGGCAGTGATTAATAGCCGGACTCCTCCCCAGCGTTTCTACTGGATCGTCTGGGCAATGCGGGCAACCGCGTTTCGCATTGCAACCTGCAGCTCCACACGGGGGTTCAACGCATCGGAAATCAATTGACGGAAGGCTTCCCCAACCGCGTTCGGATCGTTCCCCTTATACCAAGAGGTTGCTGTGAGTACCTGCGAAGCAAACACACTTAGCTGTTCATCATCGAGCTGCGGAGCGAGTTGCGCTTTTCTAGCCGCCGGTCGCTTGATGGCATCCAACACAAGCTTTGATGATTCTGGCTTCGTAAGGAAGTTCAAGAAATGCCAGGCGGTATCCGTGTCTTTGGCTTTTTTTGCCACGGTCCAAACCCAATAGTTCGCCACGTTTCGTTCAGCTGTTTCAGAAACCTGCGGGAGTTTTGCGATGCCCAAGTTGAGCTTAGGGGCTCGTGCCTTGATCGTGGGGAGGTCGTAGGCGTAGCCAAAGTAGAAGGCTGTTTTCCCCTGTGCGAAGGCATCGAGCGCTTCCGGCTGGGCAGCGTTCCAGGTATAGGTCGCTTTATTTGGGTTCGCGAAGTCCGTGTAGAACGCGAGCGCAGAGTAGGCTGGTGGCTCTGTACGCGTGTTCGCAAGCTCAGGTGGAATTTGCTGGAACGTTGGGAAGCCAAGCTCGTTCGCCATACGGGCGCCGTTCTGAACCATAAGCGCCGTCAAAACGTCTACGCCGCGTGAAATATTGTTCGCTGTACCAAGTGCAACCGCCATCTGCGCGAAAGACACCTGGTCCTGATCGAGTTTCACAATTTTTTCTACCTGCGCTTGAAAATCAATCCAGTTCGTCGCTGGTTCAAGCACACTCGCCTTATTCAAGAGATCCTTATTGTAGTACATCGCAAGCGTATCAACGGAAATCGGGATGCCGACAATGCGATCCTGAAGATCTGGCGCAACCCCTGGTACAGGTGGAGTCAGGCTTACACGACGAATCGTGTCTTGCGAGACAACATCCGCATATTGGTTCCGATAATCGCGTACTGCGATCGTTGGTTCTTCTACCAAGGTCCAAGTACGTGTACTCCCGAACGAACCAGACACTGCCAGCGACCCGATCTTCACCGTCTTTGGCATTGGCTGAATTTTTGAAAGATACTTCCCGGCCCAGTCGTTATGAATCATGAACAGATCCGGACCGCGATCGTCCGCAAATCCTTCCAGTAATTTTTGTTCGTACTCCTCTAAACGCAAACGACGATACGTCACCTGAACATTTGGGTGCGCTTTTTGATATTGATCGATCACTGGTTGGTAGGCGTCTACATCATCCACAACGCCCCACATCTCAAGCGCAACCGGCTTGGATGCTTGAGCTGCATCTGGAGAAGGAGCACTGCCACAGCCTGTTGCAAATAAGACCAGAATCGAGGCAATGGTCGTGAAGCGAAGAAAGAACAAAGAACGAGACATAGATGTTAGAACGATTGTAGCATGGCCCTGACCTGCGGCGCTAAATCTTCTCGTTCGAGGGCAAAGGCGATGTTTGCTTTGAGCCAACCGATCTTTGAACCCGCATCAAACCACGTTCCTTCAAGCACCTTGCAGTACCCCGAACGCTTCTGAAGTAATCCGCGAATGGCGTCGGGCAAGAAATATTCACCTGCGTGGCCAGGTTTCAATGCATGTAATTCTTCAAAGATGTCTGGGGTCAGAATGTAGGAACCCATTGAGGCGAGGCGGGAGGGCGCTTTTTCTGGCCCTGGTTTTTCCATCAACCCCTTCAACCGAAAGACCCCCGACGAAACTTCTTCCGCCGGATCAAAGATCCCAAATTTTTTCGTGCCTTCATCGTCGGTCTCCACCGCACCGATCACGGGATCTCCATATTTTTCGTAGACCTCCATCATCTGCTGCAGGCGTGGGCGCTTACACTGAAAAATCTCATCTCCCCACAAAACGGCGAATGGCTCTTTCCCGATGAGATGCTCCACGTTCGCAACCGGTGTCGCGTTGCCGTACGGCCCCTTCTGACGAACATAGGTAAAATTCGCCATCCCGCTGATCTTACGAATTTGCGCGAGCTGATCCACTTTCCCCTGCTTCTCAAGCCAGGCTTCAAGCTCAAAGTTCGTATCAAAGTGGTCCTCGACCGGGCGCTTGGCATAGCTCGTGACGAGAATAATATCGGTAATCCCGGAAGCGACGGCTTCTTCCACCACATACTGAATGACGGGCGTATCGATAATCGGCAGCATCTCTTTGGGCATCGCTTTGGTGAACGGCAGGAAGCGCGTGCCGAACCCAGCGACTGGGATCACGGCTTTGCGGATAGGAGCGTGGTTCATAGACATGGCGTCAGGATACAGCAGGGACCTTGATTGACAAAAGGGGCTAAAAACCGGCACACTTGACGGTCGCTCTTTCCCATGGCCTCTTCGGCCATTCCACCCAGAGACACCCCACAACGAGGCGTTCAATGCACCAAAAAGATTCAGCCCTGGACCCCCGCACTCTCCAGTCCCTGATCGATCAGGCGCTCAGCTCTGGAGCTCGCCTCCGGAACCCGGTCTCTCTCGTCTGGCTGCTCTTCACACTCTTTTGGATTGCCTTCGGCATCCTGCTCCACTGGGTGGGGGGCTTCGCGGCGCCCGTGTGCGCCGTGTTCTTCACCAAGAGCCTGCTCGATTCGATCTGGCTCTCGGGAAACGACCGTTTCATCGTCTTCCTGAACCAGGATGGCAGCATCTGGCGCGTCGACCGCACCACGCGCCAGCTGTTCACGCGTGCGAAGCTCGCACGCCACATGCAGGTCGTCTTCGACCTGACGCCGGGACAGACCCGCGCGTTCTCGCTCGAGACCACCAGGGACGTCGAGGAGCTGGAAATCAATCGACAACGGCTCACGTTCGACTGGCAGATCGATTGCCACACGCTCACCCCGAATGACGCGCGCACCGTGGTCGAGTGGCTCCTTCGGGGTTTCCGTGAGGCGACCAACGACCCGTGGTGGCACACCGTCGACCAGATCAAGTTCATTCAGAACCTGCCGCCCGGGCTCACCCTGAAGTCGCCCCCGAAACTGGTGACCGACTACCCATACTCGGTGACAGACCCCTGACGCACAAACGCCACCCTCGGAGACGCCGCCGCTCGGCCATCTTCCTACAGGGTGGCGTCTTCCGTTTTAAACGAATTGCTACGCCCCTCCGATTCTGAAATAGCACACGTCGCCATCCTGCATCACATAGTCTTTGCCTTCGACGCGCGTCAGACCCTTCGCTCGGCACCCAGCCTCACCTCCGTTCTCCAAGTAATCTTTCCAGTTCGTAACTTCCACACGAATGAAGTTTTTTTCAAAGTCGCCGTGAATTTTTCCTGCCGCTTGCGGCGCTTTCAAGCCACGCGTAATCGTCCAAGCGCGCGCCTCATCCGCTCCACTCGTCAAAAAGGTGATCAGCCCGAGCAGTTCGTACGATGCCAGAATCAAGCGATCAAGCCCCGACGATGTCTGTTCCATCGCCTCTAAATATTCCTTCGCTTCGTCCGGCGACATCGACACAAGTTCCGCTTCCATCTTCACACAGACCGGCACGAAGGCGCCCTTGATGCCCTGCACCCGCTCCTTCCATGAGCCGTCTTGGAGCTGCGCCTCGCTCACGTTCACGACGTAGAGCATCGGCTTCAACGTCAGGAACATGAACGGCTTCAAGATCAAACGCTCTTCGTCTGTCCATTCGAGATCGCGCAGCATCGTCCCTTCGTTGACCGCCGCGAAGGCTTTTTTCAAGACTGTGATTTCCGCTTCCAACGCTTTATTTGCTCCTGACTTCATTTGCTTCTCGGCATTCAATAAACGCTTCGAGACACTTTCAACATCGGCAATGGCAAGCTCTGTGTTGATCGTCTCGGCATCACGAAGCGGATTCACCGATCCGTCGACGTGCAAAATATTTGAGTCCTCGAACGCGCGCACAACTTGAGCGATCGCATCTGTCTCACGAATGTGTGCGAGGAATTTATTTCCGAGTCCCTGACCTTCCGACGCACCCTTCACCAATCCCGCAATATCTACAAATTCAATCACCGTTGGCACGACTTTTGCGCTCTTATCAAATTCCGCGAGGCGCTTGAGGCGTTCATCCGGAACTTCAACCACGCCCACATTGGGATCAATCGTGCAGAAAGGATAGTTCGCACAATCCACCTGCTTCTTAGTAACAGCGCTGAACATCGTGGATTTTCCCACGTTCGGCAACCCAACGATTCCAATCTGGAGGGACATATCGCGGCTATCCTAAGGGGGATTGGAATAAAAGGCAACGTCCTAATCGCGCAAAAACACAAGCACAGCTTATGCACCATAGACGCGATTGACAGCGAACTCGGACAAGAAGACTCTTCTTTCTTGGAGGGCGTACGTCATGTTGAACCAACGACTTAATGAGAACCTTCGGAATGGCGACTGGGGGTCGCCGATTCGTCCCAAGGATCCCAGCAACGGACCCACCTCACGCACACCTCGAGCGATTCCCCCGGTCGCTCCCCCCACCCCGCCGGTCACACCAGCGGATCCGACGACCTGCCCCCCGGCGGTCATCGAACCTCTCCCTGCGGTGGTCTGACCACCCAAGGAATACGCGGCCGCGTCCTACGGCCGTACCGAGCACCCACAGCCCCCCACTCCGGACGTGGGTGTGGCTGTTTTAAAGCGGAAACACGCAGATTGACGCACAGCGTTTTTTCTCGTACGCTCGAGACCACTTTTTCCCTTATTTTATGCCCGAAACTGTTGTCACCCAACTCCCGAAGTCTGAAGTGAAACTCGAATTCACCGTGAGCGTTGAAGAGGCTCGTCCTTACTTGGAAGAGGCGGTGAAGGAGCTTTCCACTGCACGTCCTGTTCCGGGCTTCCGTCCTGGCAAGCTCCCTTTTGCGGATGGTATGCGCGTCTACGGGCCAATGGCTGTTATTGAAGCAGCTCTCGAACGCATCATTCGCGCCGCCTATGTGCGCGCCGTGGTCGACCAAAAGATTGCCCCTGTCGGTTCTCCAAGCGTGAACGTCGATCAGATCGTTCCAGATCAGCCCATCAAGTTCACGATTATCGCCCCCGTGGAGCCTGTCGTGACCAAAATTCCTGATCTTGCAGAATGCGTCGTCGAACGCACCGTGACCCAGGTCGAAGAAACACAGATCGACAAATCGATCGACCAGATCCGCAAAATGCGTCGGACCGAAGCGCTGGTCGAACGCGCGGCAACCGCCGACGACCTAGTCGTGATCGATCTTGAAATGAAAAAAGATCATGTCGTGATCGATGGAGGAGCCGGTGCCGACTATCGCGTCTATCTTTCCGAAGAACACTATATTCCAGGCTTCGCGAAAGAATTGGTTGGCCTCAAGGCCGGAGACGAACGCACGTTCACCCTTCCTTTCCCAAAGGAGCACTACCAAAAACACATCGCGGGGCATGACATCGACTTCAGCGTAAAGACGAAGCAGGTCTTTGAGCTTCAGCTCCCAGAAGTAGATGACGCCTTCTCGCAAACATTGGGCGCAACCGACGTCGCCGATTTACGGAAGAAGATTCGTGAGAACATGGAGCAGGAAGCGAATCAGAAGTCCGAAGAAGCCGCTGAAATCTCGATGCTCGAGCAACTCACCGACAAAGCCAGCTTCAGCGACATTCCAGAAATTCTCGTCAATGAAGAGGTGCGTCGTATGATCGGAGAGTTGCAGCAAGGGATCGATCAGCAAGGCATGAAGTGGGAAGACTATCTCGCGTCGATCAAGAAAACGATGGATGATTTGAAGATCGACTTCACTCCTCAAGCGATCCGCCGCATCAAGTCCGCTGTCCTCATCAAAGCCTTCGCCAAAGAAGCAGGTGTCGAGGTGAAAGAAGACGAGGTCGATCAAGAGATCGATGCCATCCTCGCCTCACTCCGCAAAGGCGACAATGAAACACGCGAACGCGTCACTTCCCCTGACTATCGCGAATACGTCATGGTCCAAATGCGCAATCGCAAAGCGCTTGAATGGATGAAGGAGCGCTGCGTGAAAGAAGGAAAAGAAGAGAAGAAGGATAAACCAGCCAAAGCCAAGAAATAATTTCTTTGTGGTTTCAAAAAGAGAGCTATTCCGCTCTCTTTTTGGTTCTGCCCGTCACAATCTGTTGCAGCGTTTTCCAATTTAACGGGAACTCTAGAAATACGTGCAGCAAGCTCAAGAACAAGAGCGCAAATAATCCCGTGCGATAGTCTACGAGATACAGCCCGACGCTCAAAAGCCAGATGGCGACGATGATCACTGCTCGCCGTTTTGAGATCGCATGCCATTGAATAATTGAGGTTTTCGAAAACCAATTGAGGTAATGATAGAGATAGGCGAACCCCACACAGCGCATCACCCCGAGTTCGAACGCCCCCAACCCACGAACCAACCACGCCTGCATTTCAGAAAAACTCTGGGAGAGCGGGTGTAAGAGCGGTGAGATGGTCCATTCCGAAAAGAAGCTCCCAGAATACGCTAACCCTATACCGCACAACACAAAGAGAACGAACGACATCCAACCGGACCAATCTTTTTTGTTACGTAATACCCCATTCAGCATAAACAACCCTGTAAACATGTAGACGTGAACAATGGTGGGAAGAAGAACAGCAAAGATTCTTAAGGAGAGAGAAACTCCCGGTAAGAAAAGGGCGCATGCCGGGACCAGTCCAATCCCTACAAGGAAGAGTCCATCTATCCACGTTCGTGTCTGACGAAGGAGAAGAACACTTCCAAAAAATGCGACAAATAGAGCCGGCGCAATGATCCAGTACGCGCTCTGAACCATCCAGGTGAAAGGAAAAATAAGCGCACACAACCCAACAAGAACCCACACCCTCCGATCGTTTGGTAAAAAATATTTCCGCTGTTCCAACCACGAAATTTCTGTGAGGTAATGCAGCGGCCCCAAAAAAGCGTACGCTCCAAGGAATGTCTCCAACGGAAAACGAACGGCGCACAGCGCGCTAAGCAAGATCAGGCCTCCGTTCACAAGGTTGAGCTGTCGGATCGTCATAGCAAAGCGTTCCCCCAGTATAGCGCACGTGCCATGACAAATTTCAGTGTCTTCAGTAGAGTAATCGTATATGTATTTTGGCGCTCATGTTTCATCCGCCGGAGGGCTGCAAAACGCCCCTATGAATGCTGCTGCCTTTGGCTGCGAAGTCTTTCAGTTTTTTTCGCGCTCACCACAAGGAGGACCCGCCCCCAAACTTACACCAGAAATCATCGCTGAGTTTCAAGCGAACTGCAAAACGCACGACATCAAAGAGTGGGTCATCCATGCCCCCTATTACATTAACTTCGCCAACGCCGAC
>CAZRDS010000033.1:10509-11930 GCA_964598895.1 uncultured Gammaproteobacteria bacterium
CGGAATAATTCCATCCGCATCATCCGCGAAGAACTTGAACGCGGAAGTCTCCTCGGTGCCAAGTACGTCATGTTCCACCCTGGCAGTGCGAAAGATGTCGGTGAAGAAAAAGGTCAGCAGTACGTTATCGACGGGATCAAAGAAATCTATGAAAAGTATACAGGCTCAACCGAGCTTCTCATCGAAATTTCGGCGGGTGCTGGCGCCGTGATTGGTGACACCTTCGAAGAAGTGGCGATATTGCTTGATGGGGTCGGTGAGAAAAAACTTGGCGTTTGTTTCGACACCGCGCACGCCTTCGCGAGCGGCTACGACCTTCGCACTGAAGAGACCGTGAACAATACGTTCACAAAGTTTGATGCGCTTATTGGTCTCTCGCGTCTCAAGATGAGTCACTGCAACGATTCAAAGGTCGAGCTTGGGGCTCGCAAAGATCGGCACGAGCACCTAGGAAAAGGCTTTATCGGCCTTGAGGGCTTCAAAGCCATTGTGAATCATCCGAAGCTTGGGCATCTCAATCTCTATCTCGAAACGGAACCCGACGCACTCCGAGAAGAAGACCTCGCCATCCTGAAGGAAATGCGCGAAGGGAAGAAATAAGTCCTCTCCTTTTTCATGATCATTCGCATTCGCCTCATCCCCAACGCTTCAAGCAACGAGATCGTTGGCAAGGAAGAAGGTATCTATAAAATCCGCTTAACCGCTCCACCCATTGAAGGCAAAGCCAACGAAGCCCTCCTCCGTTTTCTCGCCGAGCGCTTAGACCTCGCACCTTCACTCCTCTCGATTGTCAAAGGCCACACCAACAAGCAGAAATCGGTCGAGATCCCCCTCCCAAAAGAAGATATTGAAGAAGCCTTGCTGCCTACGGCCCTGTGCTAACCCCGTATTGAAACCAAAAACCCTCCCCATGCTTCGTGGTGGAGGGTTTTTGCAAACTCCAAGCATGCTTATTTCAGCAAACTCGCCTGTGTATGTGGCGTGATGAGGTAGCTCAAGACGAGCGCCGACACAAGATACTTTCCTACGATGACCGCCCAGAACCACTTCGAACGAAACAACTGAGGCATAAAAGAGATAGCGATTGAAGAATATGCTCCTCAAACGCCGCGCCTGCTTAGGCATGACAGCTAACTCAGTGTTTCGGGACCGGATCTTCTCCTCCCGGATGCCAAGGATGGCAACGGCCGAGACGTGAAACCGTGAGTCGGAGTCCTTTCAGGACTCCGAAGCGGAGGATCGCCTCTTCCGAATATTCCGAACACGTCGGATGAAACCGACACACACCCTGCGGAAAAAAGACGCGCATAAACCCATGATCGGGCGAAAGCGTTGCCCGATAGATGCGAAGCAGCCACACAAAGGGGTACCGAACAAACTTGATCACAGAGGTGTGTTCTACGATATGTTCCCGTTTACGT
>CAZRDS010000034.1:0-2921 GCA_964598895.1 uncultured Gammaproteobacteria bacterium
CTCAGCTGCCCCCAATAGGGACGGATCACTCCTTCCATCGCCTCAACTCCTGCCATCGCAAATCGTTCACGCGCATCCTCGATCTGGCGATCGCGCATTTCAACTACCTCCTCATACCCATCGTAGGCATCTAGAATTGAGTTCGGAACTTCTCCATTCGCTCGGTATTCTGCACCGATGATCCGATCATAGTTGGCGAGCTCCGCTTCACAAGTGGTCTGCTTTATTTGTAAATTCGCAATCTCGTTTTTAATATCACCCAATTCCTCCAGCATTGCTGTCAAAATGTCATCCAACTGCTCTTTTTGAAACTGCAAACGATTTGCCGCCGCATCGTTTCTGGTATCATCTGGTTTTGCTCTTTCCAGCGCTTCCGCATCTGCTAATTCCTGAATTTTTGTTCGCAAAGTTTCAATTTTTCCGCCTGCTGCCTCAAGAGCCTCTTTATCTTCCCGTGCACGCTTAATCAGCCGGTCATACGTTGCACGTTCCGCTTCTTTTTCAGGCGCACGCGTCATTGCTTCGGCAACCGATACGCGCTTTGAAGGGGAAAGGGGAACAAAAGGGACGGAGGACATACAACAGAGGAAAGATCAGTGGTAGTATACTGGTATGGCCCGTAAACGACAAAGCGCTGCTCGCGCTTCCCACACCGTGAATATTCCGAATGAACTCATCCAACGAATGGATGCGATTCATGCACGCCGTCTTGCCCTTGAGGCCGAGATTCAAGCGATTGAAACCCGTTTTTTAGCGCTTACCCAAGAACGAGAAGCTCTGAACGATGCCCAAACCGTTCATCAAACACGCCGTAAACTCCGTTATCCGACCCCATGAGTGATGTAAAAATCGAAGCGAGTTGGAAACAAGCGCTCGCCTCCGAATTTGAACAGCCCTACTTCACCGCCCTGACCGACTTCGTGCGCGAGGAATATCAAAAAACGATCGTCTACCCCCCACCCGCCAAGATTTTCAACGCTTTTGCACATACGCCATTTGAACAGGTACGGGTTGTGATCTTGGGACAAGACCCCTACCACGGAGCCGGCCAAGCACACGGCTTGTGTTTTTCTGTACCTGACGGCGTACGCCCGCCACCCTCCCTTCAAAACATCTTCAAAGAAATCCAAACCACTATCGGCTCCCCCATCCCAACCTCAGGCAACCTAGAGCGTTGGGCGAACCAAGGCGTGTTCCTTTTGAACGCCACCCTCACGGTCCGCGCAGGCCAAGCTGGTTCACACCAAGGCAAGGGCTGGGAGACCTTCACCAACGCCGTCATTACCCGCCTCGCGAACGAAAAAGAACATCTCGTCTTCCTCCTTTGGGGAAACTACGCCCGCCAAAAAGCCACACTCATCGATCAGAAAAGGCACCTGGTTCTCCAGGCGCCTCATCCATCTCCTTTTTCTGCGCACACTGGGTTCTTTGGCTGTAAACACTTCAGTAAAACGAATACCTACCTCACCGAACACGGTTTTGCTCCCATTAAATGGTAACAAAAGCTTCACCGAAGCTTTTTAAAACAACGCTCCCCTTTTTCTCTTCCTTCTCAAAACCAAAGCGAGCCTAGTTGGTGAAGGGGGACATTGTGCAAGCGACGGCGCCGTACATAAGCGAGACGCGAGCACGCAAGCGAGCGGTCCCTCTTCACCAACTAGGCGAGCAAT
The DNA here is from genome assembly GCA_964598895.1 of uncultured Gammaproteobacteria bacterium. Classification (GTDB taxonomy): domain Bacteria; phylum Patescibacteriota; class Patescibacteriia; order 2-12-FULL-60-25; family 2-12-FULL-60-25; genus JAGOTP01. The sequence goes on from CAZRDS010000034.1 coordinate 1,671, forward strand.
CCTTTCACATCTTCCCATGTGAGCGATTCAATTGACTGCGTTGCATCCTGCATAATCGCATCGAAGATGCCCTGTTTCTTTTTTTGCAATACCAACATTTTTTCTTCAATCGTTTCTTTGGCCACGAATTTATAGACGTTCACCGTCTTTGTTTGCCCAATGCGATGCGCGCGGTCCATGGCCTGTTTCTCGGCTTGCGGGTTCCACCAGGGGTCGATAAGCAAGACCGTGTCTGCTTCTGTAAGCGTGAGTCCCGTCCCTCCCGCCTTCAAACTCAACAAGAATACATTCACCTTGGAACGGAATTTCGTGATCTCCATCGCGCGATCTTTGGTTGAGCCTTCAATCGTCGCGCTATCAATTCCCTCTTTCTCAAGCGCAATGCGCACCAGGTCAAGCATGGTTGTGAACTGACTAAAGACCAAGACTTTGTGGTTCCCTCGAATGGCTTCGTAGATGAATTCAAGGACCCCTTCGAGCTTGCCTGAAAGAGCTGGGTCCCCTGGCAAACGTGGATCAAGGAACGACGGGTGATCACACACGCGGCGAAGCTTCGTAAGAGCTGCCAAGATTTCAATTTTGGATTTCTCGAAACCGTGCTCTTCCACGAGTCGTGTCACATCGCTTCGAATTTGTTCCAGCGTACGCGTATACAAAACGAGCTGTTCCGGTGACAAACGACACGTGATCTCTTGTTCAATCTTTGGAGGAAGTTCGCTCGCCATCATCTCTTTCGTACGACGAAGCATGAACGGCTTAAGCTTACGGCGAAGTTTTTCCAACGCCTGTTGATCATTTCTTTCACGGATAGGACGAGAATATTGCGCGGTGAACGAACGAGCGGTGCCAAAAAAGCCTGGCATCAAAAAGTCGAAGACGCTCCAGAGTTCATGCACACCGTTCTCGAGTGGCGTACCCGTAAGTGCCAAACGGAAACGTGACGGAATCGCCTTCATCGTGAGCGCCGTTTGCGTCACCGCATTTTTGATGAAATGTGCTTCGTCCAACACACAGACCGAGAACGTCGTCTTGGCTTCCAAGTATTGCGGCAAGTCACGTTGCATTAAAGAGTACGATGTCAAAATCAGGTCGTAATTTTGAAGGGTGTCAATCTTGGCTTTGCGTTCTGGCGGTGTTCCATCGACGACAAGCACGCGCGCTTCCGGCGTATAGGTCAGCGCCTCTTGCTGCCAAACAGAGAGAAGCGTTTTCGGACAAATAACGAGGGAAGGAGCCTTTTTCTCCCCCGCT
>CAZRDS010000034.1:3010-7725 GCA_964598895.1 uncultured Gammaproteobacteria bacterium
AACGCCAAAGTTTGAACCGTTTTTCCCAAACCCATTTCATCGGCCAGCACACCTCCAAAACCATAGCGCTGCAAAAAAGCGAGCCATGCCACACCGTCTTTTTGGTAGGGGCGCAAGACACTTTCGAGAAGCGGTGAAAGCGTGACTGTTTCTGTGAGCGACCCGCGCTTCACGTCCTCCATGAAACGTTCGAGCGAACTTTCGACACCCTCCAAGTGCGTGTGACGAATCGATTGGACCAAAAACAGCAACTCTGGGACATGAAACAATCGCGTACGTCGTGCGTCCTTTCCTTCTTCCTCTTCGGTCGTCTTCATCCAGTCCATCATCGGCTTGAGTTCAGACCCGTTTCCAATACGCGCAAAACGACCATTCGCTAAACGGACGTACGGCTCATTCGAGCCAAGAGCTTGTTCGATGGCGTGTCGGTCGACCTTTGCCTGTTCGCAGTGCCAATCCACAGAAAAAGAAAACCAATCGACACCCGTCGACTGACGGAACGACACATCGGCTTCGATATCGATCGTGTCGATATCGAACATCGGCTTCGCACTATCATCCAGCTCTACTGTGACGCGACTCCGAAGCTCTTCTAATCCCACGCGTACGAACTCCAAGAGCTTCGCCGAACGAATGATCCACTTGCCCGTAGCCTCATCGCGCTCCGCTCCAACCGCATCAGAAATATCAACGACCGCGTCCGTCTCTGCTCCTTCTAAACGCATGATCACGTCCACTTCCAAACGATCTTCCACAACCTGCTCGTAACGATCTGGCAGCACCGTATCCCCCAAAGGAAATTCAAATTTGCCGTAGCGCGCCAAACCCTCAATGGAAAAAGAGTCCTGTTTTCGATCGTAAGAAATACGCGCAACGATTTCATCCAAGCTATGGCGCTCGGTGCGCGATTGGCGCTGTGTTTTGTGTCGGTCCTGATCAAGTGATTCGGCTAAGTCCGCGATTTCATCATCCGTCACGGCTACACCTGAATTTTTGGCATAGGCACTCAAAACCTGGCTGACCCGCTCCTTAGAATTAGGAAGGGTATCTTTCTCCAAGTCATAGGAGAGCGCTTCGAGACCAAGGGCGACCACATGTTTACACATCCCCCAGTCAAAGGGGCAGGTGCAATCAAAGAACACGACCTTATCGGCCTTCGGTGACAGACGGAGGGTCGATTCGTACATTTCGCCGCCCAGCACGCGACCCGTGACCAAAATGTCATCATTTTTTGCACGCCGAACCGTGACCCCTTCGACGGATCGGTCCAGAAAATAGGTTTTTCCGCGCTGAAACAGCTCGGGTTCGACGGTCGCCTGAAGCAACGATTCATCAAACAGCATCGGGCGATGCTACCAGAAATCAGAAAAAAAAGCGAGTCTCTGGTAGGATACGAGGTATATGAAAAAAGCCCTCCTTGTTGGACTCGTTCTTTTGATAGCCATCGTGGGGTTTGGGGCCTGGCTCTGGAAACTGGGAGCGCCCCCGACTCTTGCCGCCTCTGTCGCTCGTTTGGAGGCTCTTCAGGGGTCAGTTGAGGCTCGTTCGAGCAGCAGCACGCCCTGGCTCCCGGCTACCAACGGACAGCTCGTTCAAACTGGAACCCAGGTTCGTACGGGAGAGAATGGAACTGTAACCCTCACCATCTCGGGAGTGAGCCAGACGCGTCTGAGCACCAGCACTGAAATCACTGTCGATACCCTCGTCCTGCCTCAAACCACAGACACGAAGAGCCAAACCGCCCTCACACTTGTCACAGGCCGCACCTGGTCACGGATCATCCGCTTGCTTGAGCTCGACAGCGCTTATACGGTTCGCACAGATGACGTGGTCGCAACCGTACGGGGCACCGCCTTTGAAGCCGCAAAGATTCCTGGCAAAGAAAGTTGGATTGCCGTTTATGAAGGGAAAGTAAACGCGGCCGACCGGGTGATGGAAAAAGGGAGCGGTATGATGCGCAAAGCGCGTGGGGCCTGGCGCTTTGTCAGCTCTACGACGGAGCTTCTTCCTCAAAATAAAACGTGGATCGAACAAAATACCCAAGATGACAAACAATTTTTGAAAGACACGCAAAACGCGTTGCAACGCGAACTCACGAAAGACACATCTGGAGCCTACGACGTTTTTGGCCGCTCCGCTGAGCGACTCCATATGGCATTGACGGACGAAAAAGAAAAGGCCGCGCTCGCCGACCAATATCTCGGACGTCGTTTAGCCCTCGTCAAAGAGCTCCAAGATCAAGGCAACGGCACCAAAGCGGAGCAAGAACTGAATCAGATTAAAACTGAGATGCAGGCCTGGACCTCTCAAGCCGCCCCTGACAAACAGGCGGAACTATTCAAACAAACCATGATCCAAGGAAGCATTCTGTATCATGATGCTCAAACAGAGCCTTCTACCCTCTTCTTAAAAGACAAAATTGATACGATCAAAAATGATTTGCTTGCGCCACCCATCCAACCGGTGGAACAAAGTAAACTCGACCCCGCAGGAACTCCATCCTCTCCAACAATTACCCCCTCGATCAAAGAGCCAACCCAGCTCGTTCCGCAACCGATAGAGAAAATTGACCCCTCAGTTCCACCAACAGGTTTTATTGCTCCAGATGCCACCGCTCCACCTATCGACAAGGCGGCGCAAGAACCGTTGGCAAGCCAACTCATTCCAACCGAACTCAGACTTTACTGCCCCAATCTCCAGTTACATCTCAAGGAGAGTGCTTCTGTTGCAGCCATCGTTTTCTACAATAATGGAACACGCCGCGACGTGACGAACCTCGTCACACTCACCTCTTCTGATCCTTCCGTGGGACTTGTCGCTGGAAACATGGTGCAAGCTAATGAACATCCGGGGCAAATTCGTGTGACCGCGAGCTATCGTGAAAATGGTGTAACCGTCACCTACGGCTTATCGTTTGATGTACAGCTCTAATCCCTATGAACTCTCGTTTTTCTCTTCCCCTCCTCGTTGGTGCACTCGTCGGCTGTGTGGGAGCATTAGGGCTCGTAGTCGGTGTCTTTGGAAATTCGAGTGATCGACTCGGAGACCGACTCTCACTCCCACGTTCAGTAGATACACGCATTGCGATTGTCGCGATCGACGACGCCTCTCTTGAGCGCATTGGTCGCTGGCCTTGGGCACGCTCAACCCACGCCAGTCTCATCCAAAAACTGAAGCAAGCGGGTGTCAGCACGATTGGTTACGATGTAAATTTTCCCGAAGCAAGCACGGGTACCGAAGATGATGCCCTCGCGAGCGCTCTTCAGAGCGCTGGGAGCGTTGTGCTCCCAATTGAGCTCCCACTCGAACAGAAAAATAGCGCTCTCGTCTACGACCCCCAGCACGTGGTCCGACCACTCCCAGTCTTCCTCCGAAATGCCCAAGCAAGCGGCCACTCCAATACCCCTCTCGATGACGATGGGGTCGTTCGCCGCATTCCGCTTACCGTTGCCGCCCCGGATGGTTCCCCTATTCCCGCTTTTGCGTATGCGGTGGGCTCCGTTGGGAGTCTGACTCCACGCATCGAAGATATTCCACGTGAAGACTACGGGCTTGTTCGCGTTCACTTTCCAAATGCCCCTCGTGCGAGCTTCCCGACCATTTCAGCCGCCAACATCCTGCAAGGAACAGCTGACCTCACACAACTCAAAGATAAAATTGTGTTCGTTGGGGCCACCGCACACGATCTGCATGATGAGTACTACGTGCCTACATCTCGTCGCCTACCAATGAGCGGCGTTGAAATTCATGCCTCATTTCTTAATACTTTGTTGCAACGAAGCTGGCTCCGACCCGTTTCTATTTGGCTACAAGCACTCTTGCTGATCCTGGCAGGCTTGCTCCTTGGTCTCTTTGTTTCGCGCCTACGCTTACGCACGAGTATCCTGCTGGCCCTTGGTCTTTGGATCGCGTGGATGGGTACGGGCTTTTTCTTGTTCGATCGTGGCTATCTTCTCAATCTGGTCTGGCCAACCCTTGTGCTCGTCTTTGGCTATCTCATCTTGAGCATTGAACGCTGGATCACAACCGAACGAACCAAGGGAGAACTGCGCGGACTCTTTGGTCGCTATCTTTCTCCGGTCGTGCTCGACGCGCTTTTGCGCGATCCCTCGAAGGTCCAACTCGGCGGCGAGAAGCGTCACATGACCGTGCTCTTCTCTGACTTGCGCGGCTTCACCACCTTGTCGGAAGGGCTGGCCCCAGAAGCGTTGATTACTCTCATGAATACGTATCTGACAGCCATGACAGATATCGTCTTTGCACAGAAAGGTGTCCTCGATAAGTACATCGGGGATGCTGTCATGGCCTTTTGGAATGCGCCCCTCGACCAGGAACACCATCCACGCTTGGCAGCAGAAGCTGCGCTTCACATGCGTGATCAACTGCATGCCATGAATGAGAAAAACGCCTTCGGAGACCATCGGGTTTTGAAGGTTGGGATCGGTCTTCACACGGGTGACATGGTCGTCGGGAACGTTGGTAGCGCAACCCGTCATGACTACACGGTGATTGGCGATAACGTGAACCTCGCAAGCCGCGTCGAAGGTCTAAATAAAGAATATGGGACCGAAATTCTTGTCACGGCCGCGACCGCACAAGAGCTTGGTACCACCTTCTTACTCCGCAAAGTTGATGTGGTTGCCGTCAAAGGCAAAAAAGAAGCGGTGGGCCTGTACGAACTCGTGAACCCAACCGATAGCGCATCGCCCGCAGAC
>CAZRDS010000034.1:7735-11810 GCA_964598895.1 uncultured Gammaproteobacteria bacterium
GAAGCCCTCGCTCTCTGCCGCACGCTGAGCGAAACCTTCCCCGAGGATGGTCCAACCAAGATGCTCACAGATCGCATTCAGTATCTCACCGACCATCCCCCCGCTGACGACTGGAATGGCACCTGGGTCATGACAAAAAAATAGACATCACAGCGCGCGCCCGAACGAACCCGGGCGCGCGTTATTCTCTTTGACTCCCCTCTCCCCCCTGCTAGACTAAAAACATATGCATCTTGCTGTCATTGGAACGGGGTATGTCGGTCTCGTAAGCGGTACCTGCCTGGCGGAACTTGGACATACGGTGACGTGTATCGACGTCGATCAAGCCAAAATCGACCGCCTCCGCCAAGGGATCATGCCCATCTACGAGCAGGGCCTGGAGGAATTGGTGCGCAAAAATGCTGAACTCAAGCGTCTGTTCTTTACGACTTCTTATGAAGAAGCCATGAAGGAAGCGCGTATTGTCATGATCGCCGTTGGCACCCCACAAGGCGCCGATGGCTCCGCTGATATGCGTTATCTTGATGCCGCCTGCGAGGCTTTTGCTCCCCATCTACGAGATGGCATGGTCGTGGTGGTGAAAAGCACCGTCCCAGTTGGAACCAATGATCGCATCTTAGAACTACTGAGCCGTGGCTCATCGGCAAAGATTGAAGTTGCTTCAAACCCGGAAATGCTGCGTGAAGGCGTAGCCGTCAACGAATTCCTCCACCCAAGCCGCATCATTCTAGGAACACGGTCGGCAGAAGCTACTGCCTGTTTGCAAGAACTCTACGCACCCATCGACTGCCCCAAGCTCGTCATGTCGCCGCGCTCGGCGGAACTCGTGAAATACGCAAACAATGCCTTTCTCGCAATAAAAATCAGCTTCATTAACGAAATGGCTCACCTCGCAGACCAAGCAGGGGCCAACATCGAAGACATCGCTGCCGGGATCGGTTCGGACCCACGCATCGGCCGCGCGTTCTTGTCGGCTGGCCCGGGTTGGGGTGGTTCGTGCTTTCCCAAAGATGTACGTGCACTCCTACAAGTCGCAAAAGAACAGCAAACCACTCTTTCTGTGTGTTCAGCCGCTCTGAGCGCGAATGAAGACGCACGTTCCTGGGTTGTGGATCGCCTCGTGCACCACCTTGGAGAACTAAAAGGAAAACGCATCGGCGTCTTTGGACTCGCCTTCAAACAAAATACCGACGACACTCGTGACTCACCCGCGCTTGACCTCATCGAACGACTCGCACACGCGGGCGCCGAGCTCGTCGCCTACGACCCTGCCGCCCACGTACCTGAAGAAGCTCGCCCTTGGTTCACTCGCGTCGATGATCCCTACGCCGTTTGTGACAATGCTGATGCCGTACTCATTGCAACCGAATGGGATGCATTCCGCGCGCTAGACCTCCAAAAAATAAAAGAACACATGCGCGGAACATTGGTCTTTGATGCACGCCATCTCCTCGACCCCAAGCATGTACGCGAAGCCGGACTCGTCTACCAAGGCATCGGCCGACAAGAAAAACTTGTAGGCTAAGAAGTCATCACCTGAGTCAGTACATCCAGGTTTTGGTTAAAGTTAGATGTGCGTTCAAAATAGGTGATTCCGTACTTCGCGCATTCAACTTTGAGAAACTCACTGAAAGCTAAAACGAACTCGGCGATTTGCTGTAAAGCCAGCCGCTCCGTTTCTCTCAACCAGTTATTTGGATCTGCGTCTTTTATAACTCCTTGATAAAAGAGCTCTGCATCATGCAGACCCACTACAATTGAACGAACACGTCCTGGATAAAGATCCTCGAGCTTTCTGATCAATGCCGGCAGCAAGAGTATTCCCTCGATCACCAGTGATCGATCGGTTTGAGTCGCTTCCAATACTCGTTTTTCTATCTCTGTTTGAAGAGAAGCGCTTTCGACACATTGGATCTGAATTCGCTCCTCCGGAGAGGTCGTATTCTTTAGGGAATTTCCTGCGAATGCGGGCCAAGGAAACGCTTCCTTACGCCGCTCTTCTGGTAAGGCTTCTTTTACCTCATCTCGCAAATCATCTACTGAAAGATAGAATGCACCACTTTCTGCAGCGAGGCGCTTCCCTAAAATGCTTTTCCCAACTCGTGGCGCTCCACCGATAAGATAAATCATATTGATTATGCTACACCTTATCTGATTTCATTTTTTTGATCTCCGCTTTCATCCGTTTCACATCGTCAGCCGTACCTTTAAAGATCCAATCTTCTTGTTCTGTGAGTCGTGTAGAGAAATCAAGGAATTGTTGATGCGCGTTCCAAATCTCAACGCCAAGGTCTTTTGCGACGGCGTGTAGTATGACGAGATCTGCCTGTTCTTTTTCACGTGTCGTCATGCGTTCGATTTCGATGTAACAGAGCTTCTTTGAATGTGATGCAACGAGTGAAACGACGGTTCCCCCTTTTTTAAAATTCTCCGTGTAGCGTGAACCCACTTTCGATAGAAATGGCATCGCTCCAAACAGACGTGTGAACTTCAACATGTCATCGATCGAAACGGGTACGCTTACTTCGACGCGATTCGCCGCACTCACTCGACCGATCTTCGTGACGATCTCTGCTTTCCCATTTGTCACACGACAACGCACATCAACCTCATCTTTCACCGTTTGATCTCCCCAATTGAGACCTGAAGCAGATGTCGTCCCAAACGACATCATCATGGTGCGACGCGTGGTCGACTGGAGCTTAAACCCAAGCCCAACCAGCTTCTTGCCCAGCCCCGCCATCGCCTTTTCCGTAATTTCTCCACGGATCTCCAACTCAATGGGATGTTCAGACATATGCGGACCACTTTACGCTGACCGCTTCAGGAGTAGCAACTTGAGTACGTAACCCTCGCTCAGAAAGGAAACATTGTTATATGATAGAACCATATGACCCCTTTCTCGCGTCGCTCCTTCGCCCTATCTCTTGTCGCCACGCTTGCCTTCCTTGGGGCGGGCTGTGCGAATTCGAACCCCACATCCTCACCAACGACTCCCACAACTCCTACAACAACTACAGGAACAACTCCTACGAGCTCCCCTTCAACCATCTCCGCCTCGAGCACCCTCGACACGACTGGTTGGTTGACCTACAAAAATAACACCCTCAAATTTTCTTTCCAATCCCTTGCAAAAGGTCCATTTGCTCCACAATACGAAGTAAAACTCGTACCACTCACAAGCAAAGACATTGAAAATGACTGTGTGAAGTCGAATGGGCTCCCTCACGCGAACGAACAACACCTTACCGTAAATGGAACGGCCTTCTGCCGAACCATCACGCTCGAAGGAGCCGCCGGTAGTACGTATAACCAAGAAAACTGGGTCACAAAAAGCGGTAAGTGGTATGCCATCATCACTTTCACAAAGAAATATGTAACCGACCCACGTATCATCGCCGGCTGTGAAGATGGTGGAAAAGACGTTGGCAAACCACGCTGTCTCCCCTTTGACACAGAAGGGTACAAGCACCAAATCGAGACGATCATGTCGACCTTTCACTTTCCCGCTACACCATAAACGTTTTCTGTAAAAACAAACCCCTCTTCTTCGAGGGATTTGTTTTTACACCCATTTGCAAGCGTGAGCACACACCGTACGATAGAATCTTCCTATGGGATTTAGTGAACGCGGCCCCCAACCTTTGTCAAAACAAGAAATCGGTCCTCGCTTTGAGACGCATGTTGAACAGGGTCTGTTTGAGCTCAAAGACGCAGCGAAGCAGCCACCGAAACAGATGGAAGACGCGGGTCACATCGACGCTGCGCGCGGTGTTGCCTGTGCCTGTGATGGAATGGGCGGAGGAGCGGCCGCTGAATATGCGTCCCAAGCGGCAATCCGGATGCTGAAGGCCTGCCTTGAAGATGAGGCCCTCTATCCAGGACTTTCCTGCCCTCTGACGGAAACTGTTCAAAAAACCTTGATAGAACAGGAGGCCCAACGTCTTGTCGGTTGTTTAAATCAGGTGGTCTACCAGGAAAAACAGCTCCCAGAAGTTGCAAAGCGAGCCGCCGAGCTTGTCCGTCTTGAGAATAAAGCCCTTGAAGAGAAAAATCCTGAGGCCTTCGCACAGAC
>CAZRDS010000035.1:0-11797 GCA_964598895.1 uncultured Gammaproteobacteria bacterium
TGGCGGCCCAATTCGCGGATCGCTTTCTTCGTGATATTGCCTTGCCAGAGAGTGCCCTCGCTTTACTGCAGGCCTCGGCGGTTCTTGCGCGTACGACGCATGGCACGGGGAGCTTTGTTTCGGTGGAAGATGTAGCAACGATCGTGCACCGAAAGACGGGTGTCCCCGTCCAGGCCGTCGCGACCGACGAGTCACAGAAACTCCTGCATCTTGAGGAGCATCTCCACCAACGCGTGATTGGGCAAGATGATGCGGTGACACAAGTTGCGCAGGCGCTGCGTCGTGCGCGTGCGGAGTTGCGAGATGGAAAGCGCCCGATGGGTTCTTTCCTCTTCCTTGGTCCAACCGGGGTTGGAAAGACAGAGCTTGCCAAAGCGCTCGCAGATGACTATTTCGGTAGCGCCGACACCATGATCCGTTTGGATATGTCTGAATACCAGGATCGCCGTTCGATCGATCGTTTGATCGGCGCCGCAGGTGATCCAAAGGGTGGGCTCCTGACTGAAGCCGTGCGTTTGAAACCCTTCTCTTTGTTACTCTTGGATGAATTAGAAAAAGCGCATCCGGACTTGCTCACGTTGTTTCTCCAGGTGTTGGACGACGGTCGTTTGACCGACGGCATCGGCCGTACCATTGATTTCACTCACACGATCATCATCGCGACCTCAAACGCGGCCAGTTCGTATATCCAAGATTCGGTGAAGCGCGGGGATTCACTCATGCAAATTCGCACCGGGTTATTAGAGAAAGAGCTCCGCGACACCTTCCGCCCAGAATTCTTAAACCGTTTCGACGGTGTGATCGTCTTCTCGCCGCTCACGATGGACGACGTCACTCGTATCGCTTGGTTGTTGCTCAATCAAGTCATCAAGCGCTTGGAAGAGAAGGGGATTACGTTCCAAGTGGATGATGTGGCTGTTGAGGCGTTGGCGAAAGCCGGGTTCGATCCACTCTACGGTGCGCGCCCCTTACGTCGTGTGATTCAAGAGCGGGTCGAAAACCAACTCGCAGACGCTCTCTTGCGAGGGGAGCTGCCACGTGGGACAAAGGTCTTCATGAATCCAGACGGGTCGCTGCAGATGTCTTCTTAAGGGGGGGGTGCTCGCTCGTATACACAGAAAAAATGGATACCAACCTTCTTCTCATTTGTTTGATCGTGGTTGCGCTTGCGGCAGTTGTTTCGTATGCGATGAGTTTTATTTCGCGCGGCGTAGCAAAAAAAGTAGGAGCGATTGATGAGCCAAAGGGAACGAAGAAAATTCATCGCCTTCCGACGCCGCTCTTCGGGGGGTTAGGGATTTTTGTGGTGGGGGGTGTTGGGATGGCGTTACTCGCAAAAATGGGTTGGCTTGCCCCCGCCCTTGGGACGACGCAACTTTTGGGCTTCGGGTTAGGCGCCTTGATCCTGCTCGTCGTCGGATTGATCGATGACCGCTGGCCTTTATCCCCGCGGGTCTTGTTTCCCTTGTATGTTCTGGCATGTGTTTGTGTGGTTGTCGGTGGTACGAGCGTTCGGCATCTCACAAATCCGGCTGGCGGAGTCTTTTCACTCGTTGCCCAGCAATGGAATTTTTTTGGTGGAGCGTTGTCCTTCGCCTGGCCCGCGGATGTTCTCACCATTGGCTGGTTGTTGATCTTGCTGTTTTCAACCAAGCTCATGGATGGGTTAGACGGGCTCGTGAGCGGCCAAGCCTCGATTGGGGCGGCTATTATTTTATTATTGTGCTTGTTGCCGGCCTACCATTTACCTGCGGTCGCGCTTTTGTCTGCCTTGATGCTCGGATGTTATCTTGGCTTCCTTCCGGCAAACCTCTTTCCCGCCAAACAATTCTTAGGTGAGTCAGGGAGTACCTTGGCTGGGTTCGTGTTGGGTTTTCTGGCAATCGCTTCGGGCGCGAAACTTGCCACCGCCTTTATGGCGCTTGGTGTTGCACTTATCGATGTCGCGCTCGTGATCTTTGGCCGGATGCGACGTCATGTTCCGATTACACAAGGGGACCGCACACACCTACATCATCAGTTGCTCGATGCTGGGTTCACGCAGCGCCGGGCCGTCGGCATTCTCTGGGCCATTGGGTTGATCTTTGGTCTGGCCGCCCTCGCACTTCAAACACGCGGTAAGCTTCTGTTGTTTGCGCTCCTCGTTGTTGTCACGATCAGTCTGTCTATCTACGCCACACGTCAAAGCAAGCGTGCTTAAAAACCTCTCCCACTCTATGCCTCCCTCTTCCGCTCCAGAAACACCCCGCCTTCCCACCAGAGACCGTCCGTTCACGTCCAGCTGCGTCCTCTGGTTTGTAGTGGTCGGATTCACCTTGAGTTGTCTCGCCTTGTTTGGTTCCCAAACGCTTCGCTCGATCCTTCCGCCAGGAACAAGTCTTTCCACGGTGACGGATCTTTTTTCGAATCGTCCCAGTCCCGTTGTTCCGAATGAGTTTCAGGTGGTGACCCTCGGAAAGGAAAAATACCGCCTCGAAGTCGTAAAAACATTCGAGAGTCGCGCGCAAGGCCTTTCAGACAGAAACGCTCTGGCGCCGGCGACAGGAATGCGCTTTATCTTTGATATCCCAGGTAACTACTCGTTTTGGATGCATAACATGCGCTTTCCCCTGGACATGGTTTTTATAGATTCCGGAAAGATCGTACAGATCGCCAATAACGTCCCGTTCCCTAAAACAGCCACGGAAGAACCGGTGACGATTCATCCACAGCAAGTCTATACCGACGTTTTAGAGCTCAAAGCAGGGGAGGCGGACCGTTTAGGCTTGAAGATTGGGCAAACGATCCAGTTGCCAAAATAGCCTTATTCAAGCGATTTTCGAGGGAGGAAGCGCTTTCTCAGCCCTTTTGACCCGCTACATTGACAAGGCGCCTGCTTTTTCGCTATAGTTCGGCTCATTCCACACCTATGATTGCTGTCATTAAAACCGGGGGAAAACAGTACCTCGTCGAAGAAGGCGATGTGCTTTCCGTTGAAAAATTGGATCTTGAAGCGGGAAAGTCCCTCAAGTTGGAGACTTTGATGAAAGCCGACGGCGACAAGCTTGAGCTTGGCACCCCTGTTTTGACCGCTCAGGTTTCTGCAGAAGTCGTTTCTCATGGTCGCGGCGTCAAAATCTCGGTTGTACAGTACAAGGCTAAGTCTCGCTACACCCGTCGCGTCGGACACCGCCAAGACTTCACCAAGATCAAGATTGTAAAGATCTAAAACAATACTTCCTAACACAAAAACGCCCCGCTTTTAATAGCGGGGCGTTTTTGGAGTCTTCCGAATGGTGTGTCGGAAGGGCACTCCTCGAGGCACGAGTGAGGTGTGATGTGAGAGGAGCCTTCGCAAGAACTGCGATGGCTTACATCGTTCACCGGGATGGTGTTCGATGGCCCCGGATGGGGCAGAGGGGGGGGTGGGAAAGATCAGCAGTAGTACTTGCGGGCGAACTCGCGCAGCTCCGGGTTGCCAGGGGCCTGCTTGAGGGCCGCCTCCAGGAGCTTGGTCGAGCAGCCCTTCGACTGGGCCCAGACGATCAGGTCGCCCGCCGCGAAATTCGTAGGCTTCGGGCTGCTGATCGTGTGGAAATTCTCGTTCATCTGGTCCTTCACCATCGCACACATGGCTTCGAAGCTCGGAAAGGCGCTCACGAGGGCCTTGCCGAACTGCTTGTGGTCGTCACCGCTCAGCTGGTTGGGCAGTTTGAAGATCGCCGCCGCGTCGCCGAACTGCGCGGCGAAGCTCTTGAGGTTTTTGTTCGTCTGGTTCGCCAGCCGCGCACAGCGCAGCAACTCGACGAGACGGCTGTTCTGCTCGCAGTACTCGATGACCTGGCCGACGACCTCCTGGAGGTTGCCGGTCGCGAGCTCGTTGATCCTCAGATCCATTCCGAACAGGAGCACTTCTCGTCCGAAGGTGTCGATGTTGAACGCGCTCAGCAGCACCTTGTGGAAGGCGCCGAGCTGCTCGGCACTCATCTCCTTGGCGGTGCCGGTCTTCCGGTCACCGCCCGCGGCGAAAGGGTCGCCGCGGTCGCCCTCCAGCGACGGGGCGTTGCCGCCGAGCTGGCTGCGGGGGACCCGCAGCTGGGGGAGCGGCTGGTTGGTCGTCTTGCGCTGGGTATAGGCCAGCACGACGTCGCGCGCGAAGGGGGTGAAGTGCTTGAGCGCCTCGCCTTCGCTCTTGCCCCGCAGCCCGTCGAGGACGCGCGTGAGCTCGAGCTGGTTCTGCGAGATCGCGACCATGCTCCGGTCGCGGGTCTCGAGGCCGAGCATGACGATCTGCATCGCCGACTCGGACACGTTGGCCCACGACTCCTCCTTGTCGACGCACTCGCCGTCGGCGCGCAGCTCGCACCGGTGGACGGGGCAGATGGCGACGACGTCGAGCTCCACCGGGAGCTCACCGAGCGGGTAAACCTGCCGCACGCCCTTCTCGTCCGAGATGGTCTTGCGGGCGGGGCTGCGGGCGATGATCTCCTTCATGAGGCGGACGGTGACCACCTGGTCGACCGTGCCGTCCGTGTTGAAGACCACGCATCGCGCCGCGCGTACCTTGCGCAGGAGCGCCTCCGCGTAGGGGGCGTCCATGTCGCGCGGGTCGTACCCGGCGACGAGCGTCTCGATCGGGAGCGTGAGCGCCTGGTCGAGCGCGGTCCCCACCACCATCATGTTGCCGTGGTGGCCGTGGGGCTGGGGCTGCGCCTGGGGCGCCGAGGTCGTGACCGCGGGGGGCACGAGCGCCTTGAACGCCTGCTTCGCGAGGCCCATCGGCAGGCCCATCGTGACGAGCTCGTCGATGGTCAGATCGCCCAGGGCTTCGTTGGAGAAGTACCCGTGCGTGATGAGCGTCTGGACGAACTGGTCGATGTTGATGGTCTTGCCGCTGTGGGCCTGCATCGCCGCGTTGTAGGCGGTGATGGCGGTGCGAAGGTTGGCGAGGCGGTCCTGGAACGAGATCTCCTGCGTCATCATGGCTGAACTTCCGTGTACCATCTCTACTATACAGCTGACTCTATACGCCTCTATCCGTCATTGGAGAAGCGGCTTGAGCCACACTCAACTCATCGGGAGAGATGTCCGACTGAGAGCAACGATTCTCTTGCTTCAAAAGAATCAGTGTTCTCAGTCGAACGCGGTACTCGAAGTCCTAAATACAATTCCTAAACAACGAATTGTCTAAGGTATCCAACCTGCTATACTAGCACATTTTTAATAAAATGTCAATGTAATGCACATCTTTATAATAATAAGGCATCAACAAAAGAAACAAAAAACACCCTCAGTATCTATCTAAGGGTGTTTTTTGTTTAAGGCTCATAGATTGACAAAACGGGAGAAAAGCGTATACTGCGCTGTTTCGTACGACGTTCTTTCCCAAGGGGTGATCTCATGTGTGAGCTGTTCAATCGCTACGATGTCCTCTTCGCCTTGCTCGGTCTGGCGCTTGTCGTGTGGCACCGTTCGATCGTTCGCCAGTTGCGGATCTATGGTCCGCTTCTGCGGGTGGTTTGTGTCTACTGTGAACAATACCAGATCCAGGACGTCGACCGGCAGCTCGAGTACGAGCTGGGCACGGACTGGATTGCGCTCAAGTATGAGCTCGTAGAGTGGTACGTGGCGACGTGCCTCTACATGCTCCTCTTCGCTGGAGCGCGCAGTCACTGTAGCTCGCTCTTTCTTACGGTCACCAACAGCTGCCAGTGCTGGAATGCGGCCCGTCTACTCGGCTGGGCCTTCCTCAATCCCCACACTGCAGAAAGGTAGGATTTCTCCATCGCGCCCGTGTCCGTCGACAGTGCTCCTGTCGTCTTCGGACCGGGCGCATTGTTGTTTATGGAAGTTTTGTCTCTACGATTCCTTTCGATTCTTCAAGGCATCGGCTACGGTCGTCGCGTCGGCGTATTCAAGGGAAGCACCGGTTGGGAGGCCGCGAGCCAAACGTGTGAGACGTACGTTGGTTCCTTCTAGCTTTTTACGAATGTACAAACACGTAGTGTCGCCGGGAATATCCGTATCAAGGGCCAAAATAATTTCGGTGATCTGTGGTTCGCTGTTTCGGATGCGTTCCAAGAGATAGTTGATCGTAAGTGTATCAGGGGTACGCCCTTCGATCGGGTCGATCGTTCCGCCCAAGACGTGATAGCGTCCCTGAAACATTCCCGTATCTTCAATGACGCGCACATCAGGGCTCATGGCGACCACGCAAATCGACGCAGGGTCACGTTTTGGATCACGACAAATACGACAGATCGCCTGATCCGTCCACTGATGACACACCGAGCAAGAAGAGAGGTCTTTGCTTAAGCCCTCAATCGCGCGGGCAAATTGTTCAATCACTTCCTTCGGCTGCGTGACGAGCCAATACGCATATCGGAGCGCAGCTCTTGGCCCCACACCAGGCAAGCGGTCGAAAGCGGCCGCTGCTTGCTGAATCGGAAGTGGGAGTAATGCCATGAGTTTGTCTGTCTCCGTTCGCTCTGGGCAGAGTGAACGTGTCTGTTTATTGAGACTTTGCCCAAGCGACCGGCGCAGGGCACAAGTGGAGCGCTAGCAAGCGCGAAACGGTCTCAATAAACAGATGCGGTCACGACCCTCCGCCTTTCATCATGTCGCCGAATTCGTTCATCAGGTCCATGCCACCACCTTCACGCATCTTCGCGGCGAGGATCTGCTGAAGTTTCTGGGCAGCGTCGTTGAACGCTTCTTTGAGGAACTGCTCGAGCTTGGCTTTATCTGCCATGAGTTCTTGATCGATCGAAACGTTGGTCACCTGTTGGGTGCCGTTGATCGTCACTTTAACTTTGCCCCAGCCGGCTGAGCCTTCGGAGCTGATTTCCGAGAGTTGGTCTTGGAGCGCCTTGGCTTTATCTTTCAAATCTTTGAATTGCTTGAGTTTGCCGAGAAAAGACATAAGGAAGAGGGTAGAAATAAGGTCGACTTATCATGACAGACCAGCGACATCTCGCCAACATACCGTTGTATAAAACGCGTACACCCCCAGCTGGAGAATCCAGTCTGGGGGTGTCTTCAGCGGAACAGAGGCTTCCGCTGGTGAGGGGGTGGCGTGGAGATCAGTAGCCGGCGGTGGTGAGCTCGCGGGTGATCTGCACGATGACGCAGGGGCTGCCGCTGAGGATGTTCATGAGCTCGATGATGCGGCTCAAGGCGACCTCGCGCTCGGCGGGCTGCAGCTTCATCAGGATGGTGATTCCAGAGCGCCAGGGCGCGCTGAGTTCGCTGCCGTGCGTCTCCGCGTGCGTCTCCGCCTCCAGCCACCAGGGCGGGATGTCCGACAGCGACACCTGGCCGCAGAGGGCGTTGGTGCCGACGGGCCGGGGAGGGCTGATTGCCTCCTGCAGCATGGCGCAGAGCGCCTCTTCGCCGGCCTTGCGGGCCTGCGCGATGAGCTCGACCGGCGTCACGAACGGCTGCGCCGGGTCGCCCGTCCCGATCATGGTCTGGCCAGCGTCCGAGGGCGCGGCGGGTGAAGGGGGGAACGGGGTCCCGGCGACGAGCGTGCCGCCCGGGCCGACCGCCGCGTGAGCAGAGTCGAAGGGATCGTGAATACCCATGGCAATGGCCTCGCACGACGGGTTAGAGGTGGCGAAACTGCCACGCGTCATCAGCTGACGTTCCCGAAGCGCATTTTTCTGACCTCGAGGGAGATCAATAAAACGCGCTTCAGAAACACTGAAACAAACAAAAGAACCTGAAATACTAGCACTTTTTCGTGCATTTGTCAACGTTTTCTTTCTATTTTTGGCCCAATTTTGGCTCTGTGTCGCTAAAACGGCTGCCCAGAATTCATCATCGGAGGCGGTGTGCCGGCTGGGGGAAGGGGACCTCCTGGGGAGATCGCAGCGCCCTTCATTTGTGGCGGTGGTCCAAGATCGTGTCGTTGCAGGTTGCGGAAGCTGGCGCGCGCCGCATCAAAGAAGAGCTTCACGATCCCAGTCGGGCCGTTGCGGTGTTTGGCGACATGGATTTCCGCGATGTGCTGTTCTTCTGGTGAGAGATCTTCTGGACGATAGTTTTTGTCGGCGGCTTTGCGGTAGATAAACATCACGATGTCGGCATCTTGTTCGATGGAACCGGATTCACGGAGGTGCGCGAGGCGGGGGATGGCAGGCTTTTGTAATTCGACGCTGCGTGAGAGCTGCGACAAAGCAATCACGGGAATATTTAATTCTCGCGCAATCGATTTGAGACCACGCGTAATTTCCGCGACTTCTTGGGTGCGGTTGTCTCCGCCTCCGCCGCTTCGTCCTTCCATGAGCTGCAAGTAGTCGACAATCAACATCCCGAGGCCGTGCTCTGTTTGTAAGCGGCGTGCTTTGGTACGGACTTCCATGATGTTGGCGTTTCCAGAGTCGTCGACGTTGGCTTCGGCACAGATCATACGGTCGACCAGCTGCTCCTTCGACATTTCAAGTGAGAAGATCCCAACCGGGACTTTGTGTTTCACGGCGGCGATGCGGGCAATGTCGAGCGCGAATGAAGTTTTTCCACACGCAGGACGGGCGGCGATGATGATCAAGTCGCTTTTCTGCATGCCTCCGAGCAAATTATCGAGTTCGGTGTAATTGGTTGGAACGCCACGGAGCTTGCCTTGTTCGCGGTGGAGCTCATCGATGCGATCGAAGGCATCTGCCAATACCGTTCGAATGGGGGTAAAGGCGTGCTTCATGAACTTCTGCGACACGTTGAAGAGCGAGCGCTCGGCTTTATCGAGCACATCCGCCACATCATCTGCCTCTTGGTAGCCAAGAGCCGTGATTTCGGAAGCGGATTTCAATAAGCGGCGGAGGGTCGCTTTACGTTGAACGATTTGGCCATAGTGCTCCACGTGGCTCGCGGTCGGAACGGCGTTCGAAAGACCGATGAGTTCTGCGCGACCTCCTACAAGTTCCAGTTCCCCTTTTTCTCCTAAACGGTTCCCAAGGGACAAGAGGTCAATCGGTTCGTTGCGACGATACAAATCCAACATGGCTTCGTAAATACGCCGGTGTTTGTCGACATAAAAATCATCCGGTGTAGTCGTATCTGCCACCTTGATCATCGCATCTTTATCAAGCAGGAGCGACCCTAAAAAGGATTGCTCGGCTTCATTGTTTTGCGGGGTGATACGTTCAAGGCCAGCCATATGGAGGCATCTTACGGAGGGGTCCCGAGAAGGGGAAGGGGCGCATCCTGTGCGCCGCTTGTGTATCGCCTGTGGGCGGATTTTTCTGCTATACTCTGCCCAGAATGCCCCGTGTTCTTTCTTCTTCCTATGCCCGCTCCCTGTTCTTTGTAATTGGGGGAAGTATTGGGGCTGGGATGTTCGGGTTACCATCCTTATTTGCACAAAGTGGCGTCCTTCGAGGCTCGATCGTGTACTGGTTGGTGGTGGCACTTGTGCTCATGATCCACATGGCCTATGCCGAGCTGCAGGCCAAGGCGGGTTCAAAGCATGATCTTGCGGGGATCGCCAAGCGCTCTCTCGGTCGGTGGGGATGGATTGTAGCCATGGTCGTCTATCCGATCAGTGTTTATGGGGCCACCCTCGTGTATCTGTTGCTAGGCGCACAATTTTTGGCGGCCTTTTCCGGCACGCTTGGTGGACCCACATCGCTCTGGAGCTGGCAGCTTTTTCTGTGGATTTTTTTTGCTGGGGCAGCGCATATGGGAGTAAAAGGGATCGCTAAATTTGAGCGGCCCATTTCCGTCGTGTTGGTTACAGGGTTGTTGCTTCTCTGTACGGCGGCGGTGACACGCGGTCAGCAGGTTCCATCTATCGGGTGGGGAATGGGTTCGGTCTCGCTTGCGAGTATTATCGGTGTTGTCTTTTTCACAACAATCACTCTTCCCTTGGTGGCGGAAGTCATGGCCTTTGATAATCGAAAGTCTGTTCTTGGTCGGCGAGCGATTCTGGTTGGAACGCTGCTTGCAGCCCTTTTAAAATGGATATTTGCAGTAAGTTTCGTTGGGGTGGTGCGGAGCACGGATGTTCAGGTAACAGGGCTGATGCAAGCGTTGCCACTTGCACTCGCTTGGTTGTTGCCACTCATTGGATTTTTCGCCATCAGTGGCGCCGCCGTATCTGTCTTGGACAGTTTGCGCACCGTCTATCGCGATGAGTTCGCTTTCCGCCCATCGGCCGCCTGGATGTTGGCCGTTATACCGCCACTGGCATTTATGTCTGTGTCGGGTCAGTCTCTCTTGCCTCTTATGTCGTTCCTTGGATCGTTCGTTGCTTCGACGAACGCGTTACTTGTGTGTGTTGCCGCCTTGGTTGAGCGCACGCGCTTGATTGCTCGCCTTCCACGCTTCATGATGTACGCAGCCATCGGACTCTGTCTCTTCACCATCGCTCATACGTTTATCCTATGACCATCTCGTTCTTTATTCGGCTGTTCTTTGTAGGGTTGATCCGTTTCGTCGGCTTGATCGGCCTCATTTTGTGGTATCAAAATTTTGAAGTGAGTCCGCTTCCTGAATGGACCTTGTACGTTGCGCTATTGCTCGCGCAATCCATCTGGACCTTTTTGTGTACGCGCTGGGTGCTTCGTCATGCGTTCCCAACGCGCCACATGATGCTGGCGTTGGTAGGGCTGTTCTTGATCGGCCAAATCATCCTCGAGCTGTGGCTCACACATCGCTTAACGGGCGTGACCTGGGGCCAAGTTTTGAGTGGCGCTGCTCACTGGGGAGGGCTCCTTCAAATTTCCCTTCATCTCGGAGGGATTTACTTAGGCTATTGGCGCACCAAAAAAATCGCACTGCGCGAACACGCTTCTGATGAAGCGCAGATCAACGGAACAGTGTAGATATAAAACTAAGCGGCTCTTTCTGCTAACAGATAGACGTTCCACAAGAGCTGGGCAATCGTCATTGGTCCAACTCCTCCCGGAACGGGCGTAATCCAACAATCGGTATCTTGGAAGGCGGCGTAATCAACATCTCCTGCAATTTTTTCGTTTTCAAGCTTGGTAGTGCCTACATCAATCAACACCGCGTCGTCTCTTACATGAGCTGGTTTGAGAAAATGCGGAGACCCAACCGCGCTAATAACAAGATCCGCTTCTTGTACTGCCTCGTTTGTCACCGCCTCTGCCCCTAATCGTGTGACGTCCGCGCCAGCGGTGGTGAGCAAGCGTTCAAGCGGCTTTGTAAAAATCTCAGAGTTTCCAAAAATGACGGTCTTTGCTCCGTTTATCCGAAGTGGTGTTTGTGCGATGAGGCGCAGGACTCCCTCGTGAACGGGTGGAATAATAGTGACCTCTCCGCGATAGAGCGCAGCGATATTCTCTGGGTGGAATCCATCCGCATCTTTTTTTGCGTCCATCGCGTCGATGATCGGTTGCTCGTCGTAGTGAGCGGGGAGTGGGAGCTGTACCAGAATCCCATGCACCTCTGGATCGCGATTCCAGCTTTGAATCAATGCTATCAGCTCGGTTGTCGGGGTGGTGCCCGCTTTGTGGGTGATCTCCACCCGAATCCCAACCTCTTCCGCCGCTTTCTTTTTGAGTTTGACGTAGAGGGCGGAGGCGGGATCATCTCCTACTAAAAGGACGGCTAAGAAGGGGACGCGTCCCGATTTTTTGACCGTGTCTTTGAGCTGATCTCTTACGTTTTTCGCCAGGCTTGCGCCATCTATCATGTGCATGCAGGGATGGTAGCGAAAGACTGTGGATGCGTCGAGTCTACCTGAGTGCTACCCTGGTCTGCATCTATGCCTAAGCTCAAGCGCCACACCTACCTGTTTATTGTTGGCGGAGTCATGTCGGGGGTTGGGAAAGGGATTTCATCTGCTTCCATCGGCGCG
>CAZRDS010000036.1:0-11640 GCA_964598895.1 uncultured Gammaproteobacteria bacterium
ACGTCCTGACAGAAGATGAACGACGTGCCTTCAAAACGGTACTCGGTTTCTTCACCACGGCTGACTCAATCGCGGCAAACAACATCGTGCTCGCGACCTACAAGCACATCACGTCCCCTGAGTGTCGTCTGTACTTACTGCGTCAAGCGTACGAAGAAGCGATCCACACCCACGCCTACCAGTACATTGTCGAATCCCTCGCTCTCGATGGCGGAGAGATTTTCAACATGTATCGCGAGGTGGAAAGTATCTACAACAAGGACAACTTCATCTTGGGCTTCAACGAGGGGATCTTTGATCCACACTTCAAAACAGGGACGCTCGAACAGGATCAAAAGTTCCTCGAAAACATCATCGTATTCTCGCTCATCATGGAGGGTATTTTCTTCTACAGCTCGTTCGCTGTGATCCTAGGGTTTAAGCGCCAAAACAAGCTCGTTGGATCAGCCGAACAGATTGAGTACATCATGCGTGATGAGTCGCAACACTTGAACTTCGGCATCGAGATGGTGAATTCGATCAAGAAGGAACAGCCTGAGTTGTGGACACCAGAATTCCAAGCGCACATCATCGATCTTGTCCGTCGTGCAGCGGTGCTCGAATACACGTTTGCGGACACTGCGTTCCCAAAAGGCATCTTTGGAATGAACGCTGCCAGCTTCCGTCAGTACATTGAGTACATCGCCGATCGTCGCTTGGAACGCATTGGACTCCCCGCCCAATTCAACGTCGCGAACCCTTTCCCTTGGATGAGCGAAACGATTGACTTGAGCAAAGAAAAAAACTTCTTTGAGACACGCGTCACAGAATACAAAGTTGGTGGAGCGTTGGAGTGGTAGAAAACCTCGATAAAAAGATCAGCGACCCGACAGCGGGTCGCTGATCTTTTTTCATGAAAATCTCTGTAGATAATACGAGAGCCCCAAGCGGAGTAGCTCAGGGCCCGTACACGCGCAGCGTTGCACCACGCGTTCAGACACTTCAGTCACACCCTTCAGAGAGGCGCTCGCGAGGAGCGCAACAGAGCGTGCGAAGCATCTCCAGGAGGGAATCCGGCAGACGACCGCTCGGCACGAGACTATCGGGAGCAAGAAGTGGCCGCGGCGTAGGAGCCGGAGCTTCTTCCCAGACCCACTCGTCATCATCAAACGGTCTCGGACACACGATCGTCTCTGCAAGCGCGACCGACGGGTCGGGCAGATCTGCCAGGTCATCAAGGACCAGGGGTGACTCCGCTCGACGTTCGATTGTCAGCGTGAGCGAGTCCCACGAATCGGGATTGATCATGAGCTGCATCAGCCCGCGATCGTCTACTTGTTGCGTCAGGCTCAGTTCAGCCCCACACAAGACATAGACCCGCTCGTGGATATCTGCCGTGCCCGTCAAAAGCTGGCAGTAGAGCCGAGCCTGTCCGGAGTGAGACGCTGTAGCGACGATCAGCTCGTTCAGTTCGTTGTCATCTGCGACAAAGCGCAGAGAGACTCCCGCCTCACGCGATTCCTCGGCGAGTGCACGGAGTGTCGGGACGATTCTGTCGCCCCTCAGCCACAGAGACCTGTGGACCAGTGACTCATCTTTCATTCGACTCTATACCCGTCCTTTCACCTTGTTGGCTGCGTTCTTCTTCTGATGGGGAATCGTATAAACCCCTTCTGAAGAGATCGCAGTCTCTCACAAATTGCGTAAAAAGTCAACAATCTTCCTCTTTTTAGAGTAAAAAATTCTCTTATGCTCCTTGAATTTTTTTGCGAAGCGTTTCTTGGATATTCTCTGATTCAACCTGATCTTCGAGTCGAAGCGCGCGTTGCTCCAAGGCTTGCGAGCGGGTTTCTAAGCCCAGCAGTTCTTCTAAAAGCGCTTTCATCTGTTTCGTAAAGTCTTCAAAAGACAGCATAGGGAGTGTTAGTTCAGAGACGGAGATGAAGGGGATGAAGAGGCGGATTTTGATCCCGTCATACGATCACGTACGCTCTGTTGTGCCCCAGGAACAGCCATTTGATATGTTTGTTCAGCCGTACGTAAACGTTCTGCCTGAGTTGCAAACTGCGCCATCACCGTCTCTGTATCTTTTGCATTGGCCGCCAAAGCCTCCTGAAGACCGCTTCGATAACTCTTTATATTACCCAATTCGTTTCCAATATCCTGAATCTGTTTTTGATGCTCTGCTACGAATGCGTCCACCTGGGCAATCCAGCCCTTTGTATTGGAATACTGTTGCACAAAGTCTTTGTATTCTGGTTTTACATTCATATCTTTATCCATCGTCATCGGTAAATAGCTGGCCATCTTTTCTGTCCAGTCCTGAAGCTCCGCTCGCTTGATAGCATAAGCAGCCGCGCGCTCAGCTGTTTGAGCTTCTAGAGCTGCTCTTTGGGCAAGGAGCTGTGCCTCACGTGGAGCGGTCTGGGCTTCAAATGCGTCCAAGCGCGACTGGAGCGCGGGACGCTCCGTCTTCAGGGACTGTTCACGAGCCTTCAACGTATTCATTTCTTCCGAGGAAGCCTTCATCTCTGTCCCCGCTTCGGCCATGCTCTTCAGCGGTTGATATTCCTCCTGCAGACGTTTCTTCATTGCGTTGAGCTGTGCCTGCCTGTCTTTAATAGCTTGTCGCTCTGCAAGAATCACTCGATATTCTGCCTGAACAGCCATCGAGGATTCCGAGCTCTGTCCAGCAACCACTTTATTTAAACGGTCATCCACTGCCGCGATGCGCGCGTCGACCGCTGCCGCTTGCGTATCATAATAGTCGGACCAAGCGGTGGCCGTCTCCGTTTCCGTCTTCATCGTCTGCATCACCTCAACCGCCGTTTTTGGACGCTCCGCAACAGGCGGGCGCAGGAGCTGTTCGCCTGTTTTGTTTTGTGGCTGAGAAGGACGCTGTCCTGTTGGCTGTTCCCAGGCGGCTAGCATGAAGGAATAATAACACGGAAAGAACAAAACCTCCCGTTTTTAGGGGAGGTTTTGTTCTTTCCAAAATAACTGACTCTTTATTCTTCTGCCGACGTTGAGTCCAGCAACACGAACGTCACCGTACTCAGCGTATCCCCCTCTTCTTTGAAGCGCATGATTCTTACTCCCTGCGTATCACGCCCCAAGAGCGGCGTTTTTTTGAAGGGCGTACGGACGACGATTCCCTTCTTTGAGATCAAGACGATGTCACGTTCATCATCAGCATTTGAGATGTAGGCTCCAACGACACCACCTGTCTTAGCCGTTACGCGCGCGGTCCGAATTCCGCTCCCACCGCGACCTTGTGTTTTGTATTCTGCGACGTCGGTGCGTTTCCCAAGTCCATTTTCTGTCACGACAAAGAGCGCGAGCTTCCCCTTGTCTGCCAAGGTTGGGTTAATGACGTCCATTCCAATCACCTGGTCTTTGTCATGCAGGCGAATGCCACGCACACCCGCGGCCGTGCGACCCATGGCGCGTACATCCGCTTCTGAGAAGCGAATGGACTGCCCCTCACGTGTCACAAGCGAGATGTCGTCGTTCCCAGAAGAAGGCTTCACCCAAATGAGGTCGTCCCCTTCATCAATCGAGATCGCGATCAGACCGCTACGGCGTACATTCGCAAACTCTTCCAATGCGCACTTCTTGATCGTCCCCTGTTTTGTGACCATCACGAGATACTTCTCTCCATCAATATCATCCATGGGCAGAGTTACCATCACAGTTTCGTTTGGAGCGAGCTGCAAGAAGTTCACGATGGCCTGCCCCTTAGAAGTACGGCTTCCTTCTGGCACCTCGTAGGCCTTCAGACGGAAGACGCGACCTCGACTCGTGAAGAACATGATCTCCGAATGCGTATTCGTTGTGATCATCTGCGACACCATGTCGTCATCTTTAGTCGCGAGGCCAACAACACCTTTTCCTCCACGATGCTGGGTGCGGAACGTATCCGGTGGCAAACGTTTCACGTAGCCGTCTGAGGTCAACAAAATGATCGTCTCCTCAAGCGGAATCAGATCTTCCATCGAGAACTCACCGAGTGGATGTGGAACAAGCGTCGTGCGACGCTCATCGCCGTACTTCTCTTTGATCTCGAGCACTTCGCCCTTGATGATGTCGC
Organism: uncultured Gammaproteobacteria bacterium; assembly: GCA_964598895.1. Classification (GTDB taxonomy): domain Bacteria; phylum Patescibacteriota; class Patescibacteriia; order 2-12-FULL-60-25; family 2-12-FULL-60-25; genus JAGOTP01. The sequence continues at coordinate 4,070 of CAZRDS010000036.1, forward strand.
GCATCTTCTTTTCGGACTTCAAAATAGCTTCGAGTTCGGCAATCAGCTTCATCTTTTCGTCGTATTCTTGTTCGACGCGTAAACGTTCCAAGTTGGCGAGTTGCTGTAAGCGCATCTCCAAGATGGCCACTGATTGCAATTCCGACAAGCGGAATTTGCTCATCAAGTTGCCACGCGCTTCGTCCTTATCCTTGGATTTTTTAATCGTCGCAATGATCTCGTCGATTTGAAGCAATGCAATACGCAACCCTTCCAAAATATGGGCGCGCTCCTGAGCACGAGTGAGATCAAACTGCGTACGGCGGCGCACCACTACCTTGCGATGCTTCACGTACTCTTCCAAAATATTCTTGACTGTCAGCACGCGTGGCTGGATGCCATCGACAAGTGCCAGCATGTTCACATGGAAGGTGTCTTGCAACTGCGTCATCTTGAACAACTGGTTCAAGACCTTCTTTGGATAGGCATCTTTCTTCAGTTCAACCACGATCCGAATCCCATCCTTGTTCGATTCATCGCGCAAATCACGAATCCCTTCAATCTTCTTTTCATTGACCAAGTCAGCGATCTTTTCAAGCAAGGTGGCCTTGTTCACTTGGTAGGGAATTTCGCTCACGACAATTCGGAAGTAGCCATTCTTCATTTCTTCAATGTCCGTTTTGGCGCGCATCACGATCCCTCCACGACCGGTCGTGTAGGCTGTGCGAATCGCTTCACGATCGTAAATGATCCCACCCGTTGGGAAGTCCGGACCAGTAAGGTGGACCATGAGATCATCGATGGAAATTTCCTCATTTTCAAGCAACGCCGCGGTTGCATTACACAGCTCCGTCAGGTTGTGCGGAGGGATATTGGTCGCCATTCCAACAGCGATTCCAAGCGTTCCGTTCAATAACAGGTTCGGAAGCTTTGCAGGCAACACCGAAGGTTCTTTGTTTGAGCCATCGTAGTTTCCACGGAAATCAACTGTGTCTTTGTCGATATCGACCAACAATTCCTCCGAAATCGCACGCAACTTGGATTCCGTATAACGGTAAGCAGCGGGGCTGTCTCCATCGATCGAACCGAAGTTTCCTTGCCCGTGCACGAGCGGATAACGCATCGAAAAATCCTGAACCAAACGCGCGAGGGCGTCATACACCGAAAGATCGCCGTGCGGGTGATACTTCGCGAGCACGTCTCCAACCACGGTCGCACACTTCTTAAAACGAGAGCCTGAACGCAACCCTGTAGACCACATGGAATACAAAATACGGCGGTGTACTGGTTTCAAGCCATCGCGCACATCAGGCAATGCACGGTCCACGATGACCGACATGGCATAGCTCAAGAAGGATTGCTGAATTTCCTCAACAAGAGGTGTCGCCATGATGCGTCCGAGTGGGATGGAAGCGGGAGTTTCGTCTGGCATATGAGTTCAACAGGAGTGACTGAGGATCAACGGAGAGAATGTGAGGTGGTTGACGAAGGAAGAGGGACAATCAGACGACGTTCGGTAGACGAGGCAGAGCTCTGAGGCACGAAACGGACAGTCGTAGAGCTCGCATTTTCGAGCGGAACGGAAATGGTGGGAACGCTGAGCGGTTCGGGCTTCCCGAAGATCGCTGGTAGGAACCACCAAGCCGCAAAGATAAGAGCGCAGGTAGCAACGACTCCCAGAATTCCCAGTGGACCAAGGCCTTGAGGAGCTTCTGCGCGCGCTTCGGCATGTTTGAGAATGAGCTCCTGTTTGGATGCAATAGGCGCTTCTCGTTCTTCCTGCACAGCTTCCTCGGCAACCGTTTGCTTCACGAGCCTCTTTGGCGGATGCGTGAGGTTCCGGACGGAACGTGGACGATCGCTCGCTCCCGAACGACGGGGGGGAGGGGTCGCTAGAGAGCGAGTGCGGGGCATAAGAAAGGGGCGAGGAAAAAAGAACTGCAACTAACCAACTAGGCACGCTCCAACACCTGGATCACCAAATCTTCTGCTGGCAAGTCTTTGCGCGCCAACTTTAACTTATTTCCATCCTGGCGCTTGCCACCCACTTCTTTGCAAAAGACTTCGATCGAATCAAGTGGGACCGTGAGACCCTCCGTTGCAAAGGCGAGTGGCACGACAATTCGCGGTTCGAGCGTCTTCACAATTTCTGCCGCCTTTTTAGCATCGAGATAACGGCCACCTCCTACAGGGAGAAGTAAAATATCGATGTTTTCCAATCGACCGAGCGCCTCATCTGAGGGTACTTTAGAAATTCCACCGAGGAATCCAAAGGACATTCCTTCGATCTCGAAGCGATACATGAGAGGCGAAGGGTATTTTTCGCCTTCTTCATGAAGCGTCGTTCCAAACACAAACACGCCCTGAACTTCATATTCGCCTGGGTCAGCGATAAGGAAAGGGGTGCTCTTCAATCCATCTGTTTCAAACAATTTGCGATTTTGATGCGAGAGAACCAACACGTTTGGCTCGAGAGTACGCGGAAAGCGTAAACCGGTATCGGATCCATACGGATCGGTGAGCAACGTGCAATTCGTATCGCCTAAGGACGATTCAATTCGGATAGAGGTAAGACCATGCCAATACAGTTGCATACGAGAAAAAATGATCCAAAATAACGAGCAAATCGTATCAGGCGTGCAGTCACTCTACAAGGTTTTTTTGTGTACGTTTCCCGAGCCTCGATGGACATCCGAAGAGGTCCGTCAAGGTTCGGGTGGGAGGGTGGCAAGAAGCGCCACCCTCCCCCGAAGCATCAGGCCGCGTGAGCGGCTTGGAACGTCTGGATTCCGACGCGCGCGACCACGACATAACGCTGTGGAAGGAGCTCCGTGGTGAGCGTGCCGTCCTCGGCACTGTCGAGAGGAGGAACAGCCATCGAGCCGTTCATCCCACAGAGCGCCATGAGGAGCTCTGAGCGATGCGCCTCCTGCGCGAAGAAGAGCATCCGTACGCCCATCCGGACGGGATCCGCGAGCTTGGAGAGCATCTTGCGAGCCATGACCGGGTCCGTCTTGACCGCAGCGTGGGTCCGGAAGATGTCCACCAACACAGCGATCCGTCCGCCTCCCGGGTTCAGGTGGTCGAGCGAGGCGATGAAGCCCTCCTCGCCAGTGCACTGAAGTACGTTGTTCCCCTTCCCTGCGATCTGCCATGCAGGGAACTCGTTCCCCGGCGGCAGGCAGGTCACGACGGTCACGCAGACCGGGGCCAATCCCAATCGCTCCAAAAGACTCTGTTCATTCGCCATTTTATCACCCACACGTTCGATCCACCCATGCAACGACCCTAGGACCATCCCAAAGTCGACACAATACTCTATTATAAAAATGGTCTTTTTGTCAATCAAAAATAGCGGGCTATGACTTCTGTGGAAGAGTCATAGTCTGCGCGATAGGACCCCCTACAATTGCAAGCGCTAACGCGTCCGCCGCGTCATCCGGCTTCGGAATTTCCTTTAATTTCAACAAACGCTGAACCATCTCTTGGACCTGACGCTTATCCGCCGCGCCATAGCCCGCAATTCCCTGCTTCACCTGGTTCGGCGTGAGCTCGATCAGCGAGACATGAGCATCAGCAATCGCGAGCAGCGCAATCCCACGTGCCATCCCAACGTCCAAGGCCGTTGTAACATTTTTTTGAAAAAAGAGACGCTCCACCACGGCCGCGTCTGGCTTTGCTCGTTCGAGCACCTGCTTCAACCCATCTCGCACTTGCTGCAAACGCACCGACAAAGAATCTTTCGCACTCGTTTGGATGCATCCATGCCAAACCCACGCCATCTTGCCTCCCGCATAATCCACAATCCCAACACCAGTACGATCAAACCCTGGATCAATGCCAAGAAGGCGCATATGTATTCATATAGAGTAGCTCATTTCCGCTTCAGATTCCACGGGCTTGAGCGCACACGCTCTGCCCTGTTATAGTAAAAAATACTTTTACTATGAAAGAAGGTTCATTTTCCTACATCAAAAAAACAGAGTCTTCCGGTCCTCAAGATCGACTTTCTAAAAAAATTGTTTCTGGTCAAGAGATGATTACCTCTCAAGACGTTGAAGGGTATGTTGACGAAATTGCTTCTGTCTTAAAAGACACACGAGATGTAAATCAAACAAGAACGTATATCCTCACTGTCTTATCAGAAGAGTCATTAATCAAACACTATCTTCTGTCCCTTGTTCCTGCCTGGAAAAAAGTTCTTGCCCTTGTGAGCGGTAAAACTCGTAACGAAGTAGCACAGGGTACATCCCTCCATTCTCTTGAACCGGAAACACTCCAGCTCCTAAAATTAGAACTTCATCGTATTCAAGAGGCGATAAAGGAAAGCTTACGGAAACGCCTGACAAACGATCAAGATCTTCAACATCTTGATTACAGCGATATTCTGTTTACAAAAGAGATCCTAACGAGAAATGAGCTCGTAAGGAGAGTGGAAACTCTCAACAAGAAAAACCACATATTAAAAAAAGAAAAGCGCCCTTATCCGTCAGAAATACCTTATCACCAAGAGGCGCTACAACTACTAGGAACGCTTCCGGAACATCCAAACATCCTCTTTCATACACACGTTGATTCAGAACGATTAGAAACCATCACGGAAGAAATTGAGCTTCGTGATGAGAGCAAAGAAACCTTGCTTTTTAGAGAGCGGCTCAGCCTGAAAGAAGTACTGGGAGTGATAAAAGATTGCCTACAAGGTGCACAGTTCTTAGAGGCGCATGGAATCGTTCTAGAAGATATCTGTCCAGATAATATTGGATCCCATTTCGTAGAAGGACAGCGCGTTGGAATCCTCTTTGATATTGAAGGGATATACAAAGCAAATGCCCCACAACTTGGTCGGCTTTCTCACTTAGCTTTCATGCCACCCGAGGTCAGCCAAGATCATCCAACAATCGTCTCTGCTTCTGAAATGGTATTTCAATTCGGTCGCTCCATTGAACTTATCATCAACCGACTAGCAATCATTGATGCGTCTATTCGAGCCGAACTGGACGCTCTCATTGAAGGCATGACCTTTTACGAAGAAAAAGCAGAATATCCAACGAAAAAACGCTTGTCTTTAACGACTGCGCTTGATCGATTAACAATTATTCTTCAGCGCATCGACACCAGCTCTCCAGAAGAAGATCGGCTTCTTGCCGCTTAAGATAAATTTCGTTTAATCATTTGATACTGCTCGGGCAACCTTTCTTTCAGATATAGGAGACTTCTCTTCCGTATCTCATAGAGTTAAGCCAGATTGCTGTACACACGACTCACGTCATCATGCTGCTCTAGCTGGTCCATCAGTTCAGCAACCGCTGTACCTATTGTTTCATCTGTTTCAACAAGGATTTTTGGAATCCATTCCATTTCAACAACCTCAGTTTTATATCCAAATTTAGTTGCCGCTTGTGCAATGTGCGCAAGCTCGTTAGGCGCTGAACGAAGTTCCGTCCCTTCATCAGACTCCAATACATCAGAAGCGCCCGCTTCAATGAATGCGAGCTCTTGTTCATCGTGCTTGTCCGCAGGAATCTTTCCTGAAAAACGCACAACCCCTACCCGATCAAACAAATAGGTCACGGCACCCGCCATCGCAAGCGTGCCGCCATTCTTTGAGAGCAGATGTTTCACATCATTCGCTGTACGGTTTCTGCTATCCGTCAAACATTCGATAATGAGCGCGGTTCCTCCCGGCGCGTAGGCTTCATACGTAAGAATTTCAATCTGACCTTCCCCCGTTCCTCCAATCCCTTTTTGGATTGCTCGTTCGATATTCTCTTTAGGCATCGACGCATCACGGGCACGATCAATCGCCGCCCGAAGCCCTGCATTCATTTCGGGATCCGCTCCCTTTTCCCGTGCTGTGACTGTAATTTCACGCGCCAGCTTCGTGAACGAGGCCGAACGCTTAGCATCGATCGCTCCTTTGAATTGGCGAACTTTGTGCCATTTAGAATGACGAGACATATACGTAAAAGTTTAACGGACGAACCACAAAAAGGCGAGTAGTGAAACTAAATTTTGGCTAAGAATAATACAAAAACGCTCAGACGATGCGTCTGAGCGTTTTTTTTCTTTTCGTGCGCTCTGCTATTCGGCATCCCCCATCTCTTCAACCGGATACATCGGCAATGTGCCACTCATTAAAAGATCAGTTGCACCCTTAATCGTATTCACATCCATCATATAATCCCCAACTTGTACGAGAGGCAACACGGGGACAACTTCCGGCGCTGGAGTAAGACTTGTTTGCAGAGCGCTTGGTGCAAGACGCTGATACGTCGCCTCATCTTGGAACTTTTTCAACGTTCGGTGAGCCGACACCTGATAAAACTCTTGGGTGTTCTCCAAACGGACCGTCGTTCCAGGGCGGAATGTCACATTTTGGCGCAGCGGGATGTTCGAGATCTTCCAATCTGGCACAGCTTCAATCACCGGTGCATCTTTATACCAAGATTTGAATACCGACTCCGTTGGAAAGGCGTGACGACGACCGTTTGGGTCCACATAATACACATCAGAGTATTTATGCGTTTCATTCACCGTCGAAACCGTACCCCCTTCTACGCGATACAAACCATTCGGCGTGATGCGCATCTGGGCGATGTTCACTTTCAAGACAGATACGGGAGCATTCGGCCCAACGTAGATGAGCGGTGCGTCATCTGCAAAGGTATCTACCAAAAACTTCAGTTCGTTCTCAGTGATGTGCTCAAGATCAATCGAAATCGGAGCGTTCCTGTTAATCGGTTCAGCGGTCAGTACGTCCCCCGCCAACCCAACCTTCAAGCTCAGCGTCTTTGTCAGCGAGAGATCGAGCGAGTCCATAACCTGCACCGTGAAATTGAACTGACCTGTGCGTCCTGGGGCTCCCAAGAGCCGACCCGTGGATGCATCAAAAAACACTCCTTCTGGAAGACCGCTTGAAACAAGTGACCAACGATACGGAGCGACTCCGCCACTTACATGAAGTTCGGCTTGCATCGCCTCACCAATCACACCGACAAAGCCTTGCTCAGGAATCGTGAGATGCGGCAAAACGGGAGCAGGGGCACTGATCAAAACCGGAGTCGATGAGACGACCGGTTCTGTCGAAGTAACGTCCGCCGCGAGGACTGCTGAACGACTCAGAGAAACCCCTCCCACGAGGAGAACTGCCATGAACACATTCCGTGCCCAACCGAAGAATTTTTGATCTACCATAGGAAGAAATAAGAGAAAATTGATTGAGTACAGCCTAGTTCATGAGTATCAAGGGAGCAAGGTTTCTTTTTTTGGATACAAAGATCCCACCAAGCACTGTCGCGAGGTGGGATCTTTGTAACTTGCGAGGAAGTCTTTTTCTCTTCGTTTATTCCTTCTCGTTCATGCCGTCGCTCAGCGTTCCTGCAAGCGATCCTTCCGACATGAAGCCGGTACCGGATGGCGTGAGACGTCCGATGATGACGTTTTCTTTGAGACCTTCCAACCGATCAAGCTTACCGGTAATCGCGGCGTTGATGAGCACGCGCGCTGTTTCCATGAAGGACGCAGCAGACAAGAACGACTCCGTGGAAAGCGCGACCTTCGTGATACCCATGAAGAGCGGCATCATGATGGCT
>CAZRDS010000037.1:0-10362 GCA_964598895.1 uncultured Gammaproteobacteria bacterium
GTCTTATGTCATAAATCATTATCCTCGTGCTCTATGCAAGAAGGAATGAATTGTCCAACGAAGTGTCCGTGTCATAAAGTGGTTCCAGGGTTGATCGTTCTCATCGGTGTCGTCTTTTTGCTCGGAGCTCTGGGGATGGTGAGTGCTCATTTCGTGTCGATTGCTTGGCCAATCTTGCTCATCATCATTGGAATTAAGAAGATGTGTGCCGGAATGTGCGGTTGCTGCCAGAAGAAGATGTAAGGGAGAGAGTTGGTTCAGAAAAGCGCCCCATCGAGGGCGCTTTTGTATTGTGATAGACTGGCGAGAGCTGTTCTTTGTATGGACCTTCGATCTTTGTGTACGCTTTCAACAAAAGAATTATTTGATGCCTTGAAGACTGGTCCAAAAGGATTGAGTCTCCCTGAAGTAACCACGCGTTTAGCAAGCTATGGTCCGAACCAGGTAGAGCGCGGAACCGTCTCCTGGAGACGGTTGTTTTGGAAGCAATTTTCTTCTCCCTTTGTTTACCTGCTCGTTGCTTCGACTGTTTTGTCCTTCCTCTTTCACGATCTCGTCGGCGGATGGATGATTATTGCGTTTATCATCGTGAACGGATTATTGGGATTCATTCAGGAATATCATGCAGAAAAAGCGGTCGCGATGTTGCAAGCGATTCTCCGGCCATCCTGTAATGTGATTCGCGGAGGAAAAGAACTGCGTGTCGCAAGCTCTGAACTGGTGCCTGGTGATCTTTGTTTGGTGGAAGTAGGCGATATCATTCCAGCCGACGGGGTCATTATTGAGGCGGAGGCGTGTCTCTGTGACGAATCGGTTCTGACGGGAGAAAGTTTTCCGGCATTGAAGCAAAGAGCTGAAGCGTTACACGCAGGGACAAAAGTGACGCAAGGCTGGGCACGATTCCTGATTGCGTTTACCGGACGGAACACCTCTTTAGGGGGAATAGCAAAACTCACGTCCGAGACGGCGGGGGAGAGTTCCTATCAAAAAACGATCCGGCGGCTGAGCGTGGCAATCTTGTGGTTTGTGGTGATCGCGGTTGGCTTTACGTTCGTTTTGCGCCTTTTGTTCCACGGGGATTCCACCTTGAATTGGATCCAATTCGCCATTTTTTCTGTCGCATTGGCGGTGAGTGTTGTCCCTGAGACGCTCCCGCTGGTTGTCACCATTTGTTTATCTCGAGGAGCGCTCTTAATGGCGAGGAAGCAGGTCGTGGTAAAGCGATTGAGTTCGATCGAGGACCTCGGATCGATTGAAATTTTATGCACCGATAAGACGGGCACACTCACGGAAAATAGGTTGCACGTCGCAGACCTACAAGATTACGGAGGGGATCCAAGGCTTACAGCCCTTCTGTGTGTGGAGTATGCACGCCTCAAGAATCCGGATGAGTTGGATCCATTTAATAAAGCGCTGGTCCAAGAACTGTCTAAAGAGGAACGAAAGCAGCTCGGCGAATATGAGCTGAAGGCGCATTTGCCGTTTGATCCGAAACGAAAGCGTGTAACCGCTTTCGTGACCGGGCCAAAGGGTGGATTGATTGTTTCCTGTGGGGCACCAGAAGAGGTGCTGAAAGGCTGTACGGAAATCGATCCAGATTTTCGTGCGTGGGTCTTGCGCCAGGGCAGAGAAGGGAGACGTGTGTTAGCAGTGGCGGTTCGAACCTGTCCTTTAAAGCAGCGCGTGCGTGAACTGGCGGAGGAAGAAAAAGATATGACCCTGTCCGGAGCGATCGCATTTGAGGACCCGCTCAAAGCGACGGCCTGCTCTGCCTTACGGCAGATCCAGACGTTGGGAGTGAGTGTAAAAATGCTGACGGGGGATAGTCCTGAAGTGGCGGCCGCGATTGCAAAACGAGTCGGGCTCATCCAGGGGAAGGATGGGGTACTGACGGGCGACGCCTTTTTGAAACTCAATCCTGCCGAACGTCGCCGCCTTGCAAAGACCTGTGCGGTCTTTGCAAGGGTGAATCCAGAGCAAAAGTACGTGATCATTAAAGAACTCCAGCGGCATGGAAGCGTGGGGTTCTTGGGCGAAGGCATTAATGATGCGCCAGCGCTCAAGCTCGCAAACGTAGGGATCGCCGTGCAAGAAGCTTCGGATATCGCGCGCGAAGCGGCGGATATCATTTTGTTGGATAAAGGCCTTGATGTGATCGCAGAGGGGATGACGGAGGGACGCCGCGTCTTCGTGAATATTGAAAAGTATATTCGTTCGACTTTGGTTTCGAATTTTGGAAACTTTTTTGCGGTTGTCGTGTCGCTCTTTTTTATCCCAACGCTCCCGATGCTCCCGATTCAGATTTTGCTTCTCAACTTGCTTTCTGATTTTCCGATGACGGCCATTTGTCTGGATACGGTGGAAGACCGTGAAACACATGTACCGGTACGTTTCCCTATTCGGTCGCTCCTCTTCTTCTGTCTTGCAATTGGGACGGTGAGCACGGTCTTTGATTTCTTGTTCTTTACTATTTTTCAAGCCCTCGATCCTTCACGGTTGCAAGTCATGTGGTTTCTCGCCTCCGTATTTACGGAGCTGGTACTCATTTTCTCGCTCCGTTCCTCGGGCTGGTTTTTCCAGTCGGTACGGCCACCTAAGGCCCTGTGGCTTGCAACAGGTTTCGCCGCTGCCTGTGCGCTGGGGGTGACCTTCCTCGCCCCTTTCTCCGCGTGGTTTTCGTTTCCACGTCCCACAGCTCCGCTTCTTGCCATTACGACAGGTCTCGTTGTGCTCTATTTCTTGCTGACAGACATTGCAAAACGCGCCTATTTGCATTGGGTAAAGACCCGAGTCTAGAAAGGGTATCAAGTCTTTTCTAAAGATCGTGTCATAGCTTATACAGCTCCTCGTTCAATGAACGTTGAATTTATTCTTTCTTCTTTTTTATGTGCCAGTCTGTGTCGGAGTTCTCAAGCGTAGGGAAGTGGGTGGTCGCCGCTTCGGTCGTCCTCGGTCTTTCATTGGTGATTTCTGCCAGTTTCATTCAACGGGGATACGTTTTATCGAAAGACCTTTCAAATCAAAATTTGGGATCGGTCACGGGGATCGCAGAAAAAGTTGTGGATTCTGATAAAGCTAAATGGTCGATTCAGCTCTCACGTCCAGGGAACGGCAAGATCGAAGATACGGCCAAAAATATGAAGGAGGATGAAAAGGCGCTGCGTGCCTTGCTTGCTCAGGCGGGGATCACGGATGCGGTTGTAAGCATTCAACCGGCAACTATTTCGCCAGGCGAAGGCTCCTACTCAAGCCAAGTGATCGTGGTTGAAACGAGTAAAGTGGCAGAGCTCTCAGCGCTGACCCAATTCGCAACGACAGAACTTTCAAAGCGGAATGCTTCTCTCTCCAGTAATTCAATTGAGTATTATTACTCAGGTATGACCCAGCTGCAGAAAGAGCTGACCAAGCTCGCGCTGGAGGATGCAAAATCGCAAGCAAAAGAGACGCTCGGGCTCAGCGACCCACGCGTGCAATCGGTGGGCTACTCACTGCCTGTGATTACGCCTGAAAACGCCTCGATGTACAATAACTACGGAAATACGGATACTTCTTCCATCAAAAAGAAGGTCACGATGAACGTGAGTGTTTCCTTCTTCTTGAAATAGTACCAAGCCAGAAAAAGAGCTCGTCTCCAACAGGGAGGCGGGCTCTTTGCTATGATAGGGGCATGTCTCAAAAAACCTTCTTTTGGATCTTGGGAGTGCTGTATGTGGCGGCGCTCGGTTGGTCGCTCATCGCGCCACACGATTACCCGACCTGGCTTATGGAGGCGGCACCCAGTTTGATTGGGGTCGCGCTGCTTGCGCTGACGTATAAGAAGTTCAAGTTCTCCCGTTTTGTGTATGTGATGGTTCTGCTTCATAGCTTTGTCTTATTCTTTGGTGGCAAGTACACCTACGCGGAAAATCCACTCTTTGAATATTTGAAGCACGTCTTTGATTGGCAACGGAACAACTACGATAAGCTAGGGCATTTTGTACAAGGATTTTTTCCGGCCTTTATCGCACGTGAGTTGGTGATCAAAAAAGAAGTATTCGCAAAAAAGGCCTGGATTCCAGCCTTCGTTATGGGGGTTGTTGCATTGATTACCGTGATCTATGAACTGCTCGAGTGGCTAGCGGCGGTTGCGCTTGGAGGGGAGGCGGATGCGTTTTTGGGAACGCAGGGGTATGTCTGGGATACGCAGACAGATATGTTTTTGGCTCTGATCGGGGGATTTATTGCGTGCGTGTGTTTGGCGAAGGTGCACGATCGGTTCCTGGATCGAGAGCGCTCGCGCCTGACGTAAGTAGTTCGGCACGGAGGGTCATCCAAAGCTTGCCCATCACGTTTTGGCCGGAGCCGTCTTTCCCGGTACCCCAGTAGTAGTCGGTATCCCAGACTTTTAGGAGCTCACGCTCACCAGACTCCATCAGAATGAGCGCGATATCCGGGTGTTGTTGAAGCTTGGCACGGAAAATCTCTTCCATGATGGCGGCTTTTTTGAAGTTGGGAACGGCGAGTTCTGGGTGATCTTTGTATTTTTGTCCTTCGCGCCAGGCATCCATCGGGCTTGAAGCGTATTTGATGGCGTCGCGTTCAGGCCCAGGTAGGATGCGAGAGGCTTGGTAGGCGTGTTCTGCTGTTGGGAAAACTTCTCCCCAGACAGTGATGCGATGGGCAGAAAATGGGGATAAGTAGTGAAAACGATTCTCAATAAAATTGATTGGTTCGGACATAGGCGGAGTCTTTTCTTCTAGGGTAGTTGATGAGGATAGAGGGGTAAATAGCTTGTAATAAAAGATAATTTATGGTACGAACCGCTCGCGCCCTTCAGCTAAATACTACCGAGAAAGGAGGCTGGAATGCGAGTTATTTTGCAGGCGCAACGTCGCAGTGCCTTACGTTGGTCGATGGTCGAGGTCTTTTGTCTCTTGGGAGTGCTCTCTCTTTTCTTGAATCGGTATCGACGATTCATGGAGGAGTTGGAAATCGTGCGTGGCTTCACGATGCGGACGCGGGGTGAACAGTCGCCCCTTCCGCCTCGAGTCACGATGACGTCTATGGGATTCTCCGCGCAGCTACTTCCTCGGCTTCGCAAGATCTCCATGGGGGACTCAGAGTTCAACTCTATTGAACGTGTCGAATACGTTGAGATAGGCTTGCGAGTCTCAAAGCGGTGCTACACGTATCGAACGCGTCCCGTGGTGATTGAGCAGCGGGTGCCTCGTTCGCACGAAGAGAAGCTCGGAGTAGTCGCTCTTGTGCGGCTAGGCGAGCCTCCGCCGGGAAGGCATGCGTTCCAACCGCTGATGGGAGCCTGGCACGTCTATGGAGTCATCCCAGGCGCGCTGCAAGAGCATCGTTTTCTGATGACGCTTTTTGATCGCGAGCACCACGATCGAGCCTTGCTGGCGATGTACCAACAGCAGGGGGTGCGCGAATGCGTACATGTACCTTGACGTGGGTGGAGAGCTTGCTCCGGTTCTCCGCCCCACCTATGAGTTCCTGTGTTTCACGGGATCTGATGAGTGGGTATACTGAGTTCTATGCAATTTCCTTCTTTTTTTCGGGTTGGACTACTGGTGTTAGCCCTTCTTTTTGTGGGATGGATCCCCACTCCTGGAAGAGCGGAGGTTACGGGGCTCGTAAAGGGATCTCAATCCTCCGTGTACTATGTTACGACGGATGGGAATCGGTATGCGTTTCCAAACGAGAAGATCTTTTTTAGTTGGTTCCCAAATTTTACCGAAGTGCACTCAGTGAACGATCGTGCTTTTGCGACCTGGCCAATCCGGGGAAATGTGACGTATCGACCAGGGATGAGGTTGGTGAAAATCAACACGGACCCAAAGGTGTATGCGGTAAGTCATGGAGGCGTCTTACGCTGGGTTCAGACGGAGGGGCTGGCCGCTTCAATTTTTGGGTCGGACTGGGCGCATCAAGTAGATGATCTTTCTGACGCGTTTTTTACCAACTACACGGTTGGTCAACCTATCACGTCAGCTGATCAATATAACGCGATGAACGAGCGCCTGGCTGCGAGTAGTATTGAGGTCGACCGAGACTTACCGGCACCTCTTCATCCACCGATCTTGAGTACGCCTTCGATTCCGCCCGCACCGAGCGTGCCTGTTCCTCCGGTTGGTTCAACCTACCCAGGTGTTTTGCGTACCGTGCGCGTGAATAGCGTGAGTGCAATGCGCGATGCAATGAATCAGGCGCGGCCGGGGGATTTGATCCGAATCGCGGCTGGTTCGTATACGCTGACACAGCAGTTTTGGATCGAGGCAAAAGGGACAGCGGCAAATCCTATTTATCTGATTGCAGACGGTGAACGTGGCTCGGTACGATTTACCTCAACAGGTGATGAATCGTTTAACGTAGGCGGGGGAGCAGCGTATCTCGTGTTTGAAGGCTTCGAAGTCCACCACACGAGCAACGATGTCTTCCATGTGCAAGATGGGGCGCATCATATTACGTTACGAAATTTGAATTTGCACGACGCTGGGCCAGATGGAGATGTGCTCAAGATGAACCAAGCTCACCACATCACGATTGAAGGGTGCGATTTAGCGCGTCCGGGTCGTCGCCCAGCGAGAAATGAAGCCTACTGGCAAGAAGCGCTCGACTTGGTCGACGTTGATGACGCAGTGATTCGTCGCAACTTCATTCATGACGTCGGAAACATGGCCGGCTACGTAAAAGGCGGATCGAAGCGCGCGCTCATCGAAGACAACGTGATCGACAACCAACGGAGTGGTGCGGATGGAAATCCGATGTGGGGCATCGGTGGCTCAACCGATATTGAACTTTTGCAAGGAGAACAATACGAAGCGATCGACACCGTCTTCCGTCATAATGTGGTGATGCATGGAGCGTTTGGAGCTCTCGCGTTATTTGATGCCAAGAATTCGTTGATTGAACATAACTTGTTCTTGAATAATGTTACGGTCCTTGTTCAATCCCGAGAGGGGAACGGACCGCTTGCATCGACGGATGGAGTCACGTTAAAAAATAATCTCTTCGTTGACACAACCGGGGGCATGCCAAAAGTCTGTGAGCATTTGAATCATGGGCTAACAGGCGTCGTGGCAAATGGCAATAGCTATTGGAATAAGGATTTTGCGATCCCATCAGATCGGAGCTGCGGCTTTACGCCGAGCCAAGAAGCGGGGGCAGCGATTCATGACCCAGGTATTCGTGATAGCCGTCCAACGACCTACGATCAGGCCATGGCGCTGCTCAATTTCTAGTCATATGCAACTCGCACAGTATCTCTCAACGCTTGAATATCCCGGTCGTGGGTTGATCCTTGGTTCCTTTGGAGATCGCGTCGTCGGCGTCTATTTTGTGACGGTCCGGAGCGCTTCGAGTAAAGCAAAAAAATATGTGTTAAGCGGAGATCAAAAATCGATTGCCGTGCAAACAACGAATCTAAAAATAATGGCGCGTGGAAAGTTAGATTTGCTTCAATATACGGCTGTACGAATGGATGAAAAGGGCTTCGTGATTGGAAATGGTCGCCAGGTGGATGCGGTCGAACTTACGTTAGAAGGAACGGCGGAAGCGCGACTGACGACCGATTTGAATGGCTGGTCGTATGAAGATGATGCCTACTACACGCCACGTATCACTGGACTTATAACACGAAACGAAGGGGTTGCTTCGGCGGCATTGCACATCATTCGCTCAAACGGGATCGGGACCGCTATCAGGGATGTGTATCCCGTAGCGTTAAAAGCGGGACAAGGTCATCTTATAACGACCTATCGTGGAGAAAATGTGCGCCCAACGCCATCTTTTCAAGGTGGACCGGTTGAAGTTGCGTTCGCGGAACAGTCGTTGGAAGCGTTCACGCAATCTATCTACGACGCGCTTGCTCCCAAAGAGGGAAAAGACGATCTGCGTTTGTGTACGATAGGGGTCGCCTTCCATCCAGAATCAAAAATTTACGAAACGCATATTTTAAACGCACCGTCCGAAGGCTAAAAACGAAGCGTGTTATTTCTCGCAGCGCTTGCAGGTTCCAAAGAACTCTAACGAGTGCGACGTGATAGTTGAAAATTGGGAGGCTTGTGTCAGTACGACTTTTTCAAGGGACTCCAGTTCGCAGTTTGAGATTTCCTCAATCAGGCCACACTTCTCACACACCAAATGATGATGGTGGTGCCCTTCTTCTTCTACCCACTCATAGGAAGCAAAGCGTTGATCGATCGTCACACGTCGAACGAGCCCCTTTTCTTCAAAGGATTTGAGCGTGCGATAGAGCGTTGCAAGATCGAGCTCTTTTGGAACGAGCGCTTGGGCGAGTGCGGGGGTTCCGAGTGGCTGATGGGCTTGTTCGAGTAATTTGGCGACGGCGAGACGGGTTGAGGTTGCACGAAATCCTTGCGCCTGAAGCTGTTCTTTGAGAGAGAGGAGTCGATGTTTGGCCATTTGCAACTAGACTAGCCTAGATGCGAATCTATTTCAAGTACATCCTTACTTTTTTAGGTAGGTTTGTCGCAGTGGTTCTGGAAAATGTTCGATCGCGTAGCGAAGGGTGGTGCGTCCCATGTGAGCGATGTGTTCATCGAGGAAGGTGCGCAAAAGTTCTTGCGAGCAGTGCTTGCCTACTTCACGCAGCATCCAGCCTACGGCTTTTTGAATGAGGTCTTGTCGATCCGTGAGAAGCTTCTTTGCGATGAGAAACGTGTATCCAGATTCTCCACGCTTGATCCAATAGAATGTGGCGACCATCGCAATGCGGCGTTCCCACAGACTGTCCGAAGCGGCCAATGTCCTGAGCGTTTTCTCGATGACCGCGGAGGATTGTGTTGCGAGATAGGCTCCGACAATATGAGCGGCGCTCGTATCCACCAAATCCCAGTTGTTCACATGCTCCGTATGCGCGAGGTAGTCGTGGTAGATTTTTCGTTGCGCCTCACCTTCACTTGCCTTGAATTGTTGAATGAGGAGAAACAAAGCAAGTAAGCGTTCCTCGTGGAGAGGGGAGCGGAGGAGGAGCAAGATGTCTTCGTGTGGAATCGCCTTGTAAGAGCGCGCGATCGTCCGAAGTTCGGGGACAGTGATCCCAAGAAATTGGTCATCCTCGGCATATTCGCCAGGCCCTGTTTTAAAGAACCATGCCGACGATTTGGCCTTTTCAGGAGCCGCAAGTCGCTTGAGTTCCAGCCGAAGTTGTTTGAGGTGGGAGGAGGATTTTTCCATACAACGAAGCTTAGCATGGAAGCGAATGTGTTATCCTAGCGCTATCTATGATCGGTTCTCTTCGTGGTCAGGTGATTGAGATCGGGCCCAACTGGGTTTTGCTGGAAGTCGCTGGCGTTGGCTATCGCGTGCAGATGCCGACCTCGCTCGTGGCTCTCCTCAAACAGGATCAGGAACAGTTTTTGTATATTCACGAACAGCTACGCGAAGACACGCACGAGTTATACGGATTTTTATCGTCGCAGGACCTGGGGTTCTTTATTAAGCTGTTGAGCGTTTCGGGAGTCGGACCTAAGGTTGCGATGACGCTGCTTTCGATGGGGTCGGCGGAGACCGTGCAGCGAGCGGTGATGTCGGGTGATTTGGTCTCTCTTACGTCGCTTCCGGGGGTTGGGAAGAAAACCGCGCAAAAAATTATCTTAGAATTGAAAGGCCAACTTGTGGAGGAAGAGCAGGTTCCATCGGTCGATCGAGATGTGGCGGATGCGCTCCAGGGAATGGGGTATAGCGCCGCGCAGGTAAGAGACGCGCTAAAGCAGATCTCCTCTGACCTTACGGACCCATCTGAACGTATTCGAGCCGCGCTCAAAATGCTTGCCTAAGATCTTTTATGCCGCGCTTGATTCAAGTCCGTGATGAGGCCGCTTGGGATCGTTTCATTCAAGCGGATGTGTGGAACGCGTTTCCGCAGGCCTGGGCCTGGGGCGAGTTTCAGGTATCGCGTGGGCGAAATGTCGTGCGGCTAGCGCTCGTGGATGAGTATGGGCATTGGCTCGTAGCGGGGCAGGCGATTTGGTATCCCAAACGCTATGGAACAGGCTATTGGCTCTTTCCACGTGGGCCCATTTTCGCTCCCCATATTCTCGAGCCGCGTGAACCGTTCTGTGCGTTTCTTGAGGAATTATTGAAAACAGAATTGCCCCACAAAGGATTATTTTTCCGCGTCGAACCACCGCTCACGCTTGAAGAAGGGCGAGGAATGATGCCGCTCCGGATGCAACGTACGCATGCGCTTGAACCCGCGTCGACTATTCTCGTGAACTTGGAACAGACGGAGGCAGAATTGCTCGCGAACCTTCATCCAAAGACGCGTTACAACGTTCGGGTGGCAGAACGACACGGAGTCACGGTGCGAGAAGGATCAAACGAGAGAGATATTGAACTCTTTTT
>CAZRDS010000037.1:10372-11564 GCA_964598895.1 uncultured Gammaproteobacteria bacterium
AGTTTGATTCACACGAGGCGGAGTATTTACGTGGGACCTGTGAAGCCTTGCTCCCGTCTGGGTTTGCGCGCTTACGTTTTGCGGAGTGGCAAGGGAAGTGTTTGGCCGCCAACATGGAGATTGCATATGGCGAAACCGTCACCTATTTGCATGGATCTTCCTCTTCCGAAGACCGGCAGGTCATGGCTCCTTACCTCTTGCATTGGAAGGCCCTCCTGACCGCAAAAAACGCAGGGGCAAAATGGTATGACCTCTATGGAGCGAATCCGCGTTTGCAATCGAACGTGTATTACAAACCCTCGTGGGAGGGGATCACGCGTTTCAAGCGTGGCTGGGGTGGAAAAGATACGGATTTGATGGGGACCTGGGATTTGCCAGTGAATAAGCTTTTATACTCCCTCGCTTTTCCGAAATTACTTTGGCGGAGCTGAACAGTTTTTATTTGGAAGATGATTGAAGAACATTGACAAAATGGTCTTTTTTTGCTATATTTGCGAGTCGGTCAAGCTTGCATTTTGCTTAAAACAAGCTCTTTTATCGCGTATAGAACTTCAAGGGAGTGACGCTTGAAGTCCTATTCGTGATTCGGAAGAACACGTGATGGGGACCGAGGGAGAGAGCGACGCGGTTGTCGTTTGAAGCCCTCTGCCGTCTGAACATTCGACATGATTGAGGTGGAACGATGAGACTCTTGTTACTCAGCGGACTGCTGGCGCTCCTCAGCGCCTGCGGCGGAACGACCGCGTCAGGCACGGACGTGCACCCCATGACCCCGGCCTGCACGCCGGGCCGCGTCGAATCCTGCGCCTGCGTGGGCCTGGGGCCTGTCGGCAGTCAGACGTGCCTGAGCGATGGCTCGGGCTACGGCGACTGCCGCTGCCTCGACCGCGATGCGGGCACGGCGACCGACGTCGCCCCGCCTCCTCAAGGTCACGTGACCGTGACCTGCGGCACGCCGCTCAACGCGGACGTGCTGACGAACTCCGGGAACGCGCACGGGCGTACCGTGGCCATCGAGGCCGAAGGGCGCAACGTCGAGGTGCGCCGTCTTCACACGACCCTCGGCTGGTCCGGGACGGGGTTCGCCTCCCACATCCGCAGCCAGGCGGGGATCGAGTACTTCGACAACCTGGCCGCGCGCGACCTGGGGACCGGCCTCATCGCCATGGGGCCTGTGAACTTCGGGGTGAGC
>CAZRDS010000038.1:0-11263 GCA_964598895.1 uncultured Gammaproteobacteria bacterium
CAAGAATATTTTGGCCCGTACCAAGGGCATGATGTGGGGTCGCAAGAACCGCATCACTCTCGCCAAAATCGCTGCTATCAAAGCTGGCTGGAACGCTTACCGCGACCGCAAGCTCAAGAAGCGTGACAATCGCGGCTTGATGCAGATCCGCATCGGTGCTGCAGCCAAGTCCCTTGGAACAAGCTACTCCAAGTTCATGGGTTCGCTCACCAAGCGCAAGATCGAGCTCAACCGCAAAGTTCTCTCCGAAATTGCCGCCAAGCACCCAACCGTTTTTGAAAAGATTGTGAAGGGCTAACCAGCCACATAAAAGACTCCTCCGCCATTTGGCAGAGGAGTCTTTTATTTGTAGACTAGCGCCATCTATGAAACTCAGAGCTCGAGCCGCCGAATTCGTTACCTTTATTCGCGAACAAGGGGTCATGGGCCTCGCTATTGGATTTATCCTAAGCGGTGCCGTCAGCAAGGTTGTCACATCATTTGTTCAAGACATTGTGCAGCCGCTCATTGGGTTGGTATTTGGATCAACTGAGGGACTCAAAGCATTTCATTTGGGACCCGTCATGCTTGGGAACTTCCTTGCGATCCTGCTCGACTTCCTCATCGTTGCGGCGGTTGTGTACTTTGTATTTAAGAAACTCAAGCTAGAAACGTTGGATAAGAAAAAAGAATAACCTCAAAACAGCCCTTCTTCCCTCAAACGAAAGACCCACACCTTTTAAGGCGTGGGTCTTGTTTATCTTGGATCCTTCTTTTTTTCAGGAGCATCTCAGATAAACGGGGGTTGCAGGTACCCCGTTCTTCAGAAACATCTATCCCTGCGGACCGGCGAACGAGGCTTGTTCATCGGCGATAGACGTCGCGCATGTGGCTATCTGTGCGCGATCAGATCAGTTCAGGTGCTTGGGCACGGCGGGAGCGGGTCCCTTCGGGGGGGACGCAGCGCCGGTATCAGCGGCACGACTCACGGAGAACATCCCCGACGGGGTGAGCGTAACGGGAACGTCGGGCGCGGACGCGACCACGGTCACCGTCGATCCGTCCGTCGCGGGCGGCGAGACGACGGAGGAGGTCGCCGTCAACCGTTCCTCCTGTCGAGAGACCAGTTTCCCTCCGTAGTAGAGCCAGAGCAGCCCCACGACAGCGAGGACCGAGCCACGAAGAACGTGGCCGTGCATGACATCATATCCGCCGTAGATCAGCGCACCGAGCGCGCTCATACAGGCGAGCATGAGGCCCACCGAGGGGCCCTTTGCAGAGGGAGAATTGCTTGAAAGTGACATCGTCCTGATCCTGGACCTTTCTGTAGTGCTCTTCCACGGAGCGTGGGTTGCGGATGAGAAGCGGAAAGAACTCAGCAATGTAGCCGAATTCTTCCTATTTGTCAAAGTAAGGGAACACAAAAAGAAACACCCACCGGAATCTGTCTGGTGGGTGTTTCCAATTTGGCGTTGATTCTATGGGAAATCTGCGCGAATTTTGTCGGCATGAACGGCATCAACCGCCTGGTCGATCCCTGCCATACTCTTCTTAAGGTCGGCTTCAATTTCAGCCATCCCCTCTTCAAGCTCTTTGGTTGCTGCATCGACCTCATCCGCATACTTTTGATGCTGTGCGATGAATTCAGGATCCGTTGGATCAA
This sequence comes from uncultured Gammaproteobacteria bacterium, assembly GCA_964598895.1. Classification (GTDB taxonomy): domain Bacteria; phylum Patescibacteriota; class Patescibacteriia; order 2-12-FULL-60-25; family 2-12-FULL-60-25; genus JAGOTP01. The sequence goes on from CAZRDS010000038.1 coordinate 1,643, forward strand.
GCTTCACACCGGCAGCGTCAAACTGTTCATCAACGTTGTCCTGAAAGGCCTGCTTGATAGCATCGACAACGTCTGTTGTCAGACCTTCCGCTTCAAGACGATCAACCAACACTTCTTTCACATCCTCCGTCAGGGAAGACGCCTTCACAAGGGAGATCAAGGATTCAAGGTTCATAGGGCTGTATAGATTTCAAGAGTGTGAATCGACTTACGCCTGTGCAGTTGGGTTACCGACCTGAGTGGAGCCAAATACCTTACCAAGCTCCGCATTAACGTCATCTAAGTCGCTTGAACCCTTAGCTGCGTCTGGGCTCATCGCGATACGTGCACCAGCCTCGCGTGGAGACATACCCTTGCTCCAATCGATACCCTTGCTCTGATCGCTCACCTGAGTCTGGAGAGCAGCAAGCATATCCATCATTGTCCGCTGATCTTCAAGCGCTTTGTCTAACTTCGCTTTTAATTGCTGATGTTCCGCAGAAGACGTAACACCCATGCTTTTCATCATTTCCGCTTTCTTTCCGTTCTTCCAAGCAGAGAGGCGATCCATGGCACCTGTCATTTTGCCCCAGACCTTTGTTCCAAGTTCGCGAGCCTTCTCAGAGATTTTGGATCCTACCGTTTCCAGCGCTTCACCAACATTCATTCCAGCGACTGGGAATTTCTCTTTAATTTGCGCGCGAATTTCATTCAACTGCGCTGGGTCCTTCCAAGCAAGCAAGGGACCGGCAACCGCGTAGGCACCAGCGGCAAGAGGCACGCCAATGGTAGCAGCTGTCCCAATACCAGCGTACTTCAAACCTTTAGCTGTATACTTGGCAGCCTTTGATTCAATAATGGCGCGGCCATTGCGAAGAAGAGACTCTTTCGCAGCATCATAAGCTTCACCAGCTGCTGTGACCTTACCAGCGACATACTCTTTCGCTTGATCAGACTTCTCTGAAAGATACTCACCAGCCGCACGACCAGCCTGCAGGACTTCAGAGCGGTTCGATACGTCATCAAGAAGCTGACTCTTCACAGCATTTTTTGTGTCCACCGCAAAGTCGCGTGTCGCCACAGCTGTCTCGACAACTCCCGCCTTCACCTGTCCTGCGACTTCAATCGTCTTATCCTTCGCTTTTCCGGCAGCTTCGACTGTTGCAACCTTGGCTTTTCCTGCGGCTTCGACTGTTTTGTCTTTTGCATAAGCACCCGCTCCAAGACCAAGCAAAGCACTGTCCCAAGCAAAACCAGCTGCTTTACCCAAACCACTCCAACCCTTACTGAGAGCGGTTCCGATGGTAGCCAGCGCATTCCCCATTCCGCTCTTCAGAGCAGATTTGGCCGCTTGCGACGTCTCCTTTACGAACTTGCCTGCGTCTTGAGCAATCTCAGCACCACGCGCTTTTAGAAGTTCATTGCGAATTTCTTTCTGGCGCTGAATAGCCTCTGGGCTAAGATTGGCCGCTCCTTTTTCGGCGTGGATCACTACGGTATCCTCGCCTGCTCCCGCGAATGCATCTGGACTCTTTGGCATATCGGTACGAATGTTCGGAAATAAATAAGGTTAATTACAGTATTTAGTGTAGCACGTGCGGAGAAGAGAAAAGAGGAATGGTCTCTTTTTCTTTTATCTGAGCCAATAAATCATTACTCTTCCTTCATCCCCACGGACGCTTACCCCTGTGCACTTGTCTGTGGATAAACAAAAACTCCCGCAAATGGGGAGTTTTTGTTTTCTACATTTTATCTTTTCCTCGTCTTTCTGGTCGTTAGCCCTTCCGCTCCTTCACCATCTCCAACATTTTCTGCAAGAATTCTTCTTTCTTCATTGTTTCTTGGTCTGCCTGACCACGACGACGAATTGTAAGATCTCCTGATTCCATTTCTTTATCCCCCACAACGAGCATCACCGGCATCTTGCCTTTTTCTGCGCCACGAATCTTTTTACCAACCGATTCCGCAGAACCGTCGACCTGAACGCGCAAACCGGCAGCGCTCAATTCTTTCGCGAGCGCATAGGCAAAATCGTTGTGGCGATCTGCGACAGGCAAGACCGCGACCTGAACGGGAGACAACCAGAACGGGAATGCACCGGCGTAGTGCTCGATCAGAACCGAGAGGAAGCGCTCGATCGAACCCATGATAGCGCAGTGAATCATCACGATACGCTCTTTCTCACCCGCCTCATTCGTACAGTTAAGGTCGAACCCTTCTGGCTGGTTGAAGTCGAGCTGAATCGTGGCGACCTGGTGTTTGCGCCCAATGGCATCAAGTCCCATGAAGTCGATCTTTGGTCCGTACATGGCCGCTTCGCCAATTCCTTCGGTGTACTCTTTGCCACGCTTGGTGATAACCGAACGCAATTGGTCTTCGGCTTCTTTCCAAATTTCAGCTGTTCCCAAGTATTTTTCCATCTTCGCGGGGTCATGGAGCGACAAACGGATCTTGAGTTCAAAGCCGAAGGTTGAGTAGAAACGATCGATGATATCCCAAATTGCAAACACTTCTTGTTCAATCTGATTCTTGCGGCAAAAGACGTGTGCATCGTCTTGGGTGATCGAACGGACGCGAGACAACCCAGACAACTCTCCAGACTGTTCGTCGCGGTAGACCATAGTGGTCTCGGCATAGCGCTGTGGCAGGTCACGGTAGCTACGTGGTTCGGAATCGTAGATCTGCGTGTGGTGCGGACAGTTCATCGGCTTCATCGCGAACTCGTGTCCTTCACGCGTGTTGATCTTGAAAAGCTCATCTGAAAACTTCGCCCAGTGTCCACTCTTGATATACAGCTCCTTTTTAGTGACGTGCGGGATTGTGACGCGGCCATAGCCTTTTTCTTTGCGCAAGCTCCAGACAAATTCATCGAGCTGCGTGCGAAGGAGTGTCCCCTTCACGGTCCAAAGTGGTAAACCCGACCCCACGAGATCAGAAAATACAAAGAGACCAAGTTCTTTGCCGAGTTTCTTGTGATCACGTTTTTCCGCTTCTTCTAACATCTTCAGATACTCGTTGAGCTCAACGCGGGTTGGAAAGGCGACACCATAAATGCGAGTAAGTTGGGCGTTCTTTTCATTCCCTCGCCAATACGAGCCCGCGAGCTTGGTCAGCTTGAACGACTTTGGGTCAATCTTTGCGATCCCTTCGGCATGACCTCCCCGACACAAATCCCAGTAATTGCCAGATTTGTAGAAGGTTAGGGTCTGGCCTTGCGAAGAAAACTCATCGATTAATTCGTGCTTGTACTGGTTACCTGGATATTCTTTCTTCGCATCTTCCGGGGACAATTCCGAACGATCAAACGAGGTCCAGCCTGGCAGAAGCTCACGCATCTTGGCTTCGATCGTTGGCAGGTCTGCGTCCGAAATAGGCTTCGCAAATTCGAAATCAAAGTAGAAGCCGTTTTCAATCGCAGGGCCGATCGTGCGTTTAGTGTCGGGCCAGAGCTCCATCACAGCAGCGGCGAGCAAGTGCGCCAACGAGTGGCGGTAATGCTCCAAAGCATCTTTGTCCATAGACATAAGAGAGATAAAAACAAAATCCCAGCGAATACATGAATAAATATTCGCTGGGACCCCTGCTGGAAGGGCGGTTCCACCCGGCTTGCCAGCTTATCTGGCCACTTTTTGTGTTTGATTGTGTACGCTGGGTGGTGAGGCCAGAGATAAAGAGATCATCGCAAGAAAAGAAAGACCTCGTCAAGCGATGGACTACAAAAACAGGCAATACATTGACAAAAATGAAGAAACGTGATACAAATATCGGTCGGCTTCCCAGTCGTTCGCACGTCGCGGACTCTGCACCCATTAGTCGACGAAGGCTGGAATCTTGGATACCAACAACGAGCATCTCGGGTCCGTCTCGTTCGGTGGCGACGTCTCGGAGAGCGCGACCAGGCAGGTCACGACCTCCGCAGCGCTCACCCAGTACTCGCGCCTCCCGGCGCACCGTCAGCCCGTACACGTCGTGCAGACGAGCTGGAAGCCCAGCAGGCGCGACCGGATCTTTCACGGCCAGCCCCGCGGCGCACATTAGCACCAGCGCGGCTGACGCCGGGGTGGGAATCTTCCCCCACCCCGGCCTCGAACAGAGTGGATAAACAACGTTTGTCCACTGCGTTCGATGAAAGAAAAGACAAAACAAGGTCCCAGCGAATGCAACCAGCTTCGCTGGGACCTTTTATGTTCAAGAACTGCCGTACGAAGTCTTATCTATCATCCCTGTCTTTCTCGCCGATACCGTTTACATTTCTTAGACGAATCGCCGACTTTCTCATCGCCTCTTCTGCCTGCTTTGCCCGTTTAAGCAACTCTCGTGTTGCTTTTGTGTCCACTCCCTGCTCCAAGAACTCTGCTTGAATTTTCTGCCTCAATCGTGTCTCTGCTTCGCTGAAGAGATGTAGCATATCAACAAAATCCTCTCGTTTCCAGTTTGCGAATGTATGCCCCGCCTCATCTAGCCTGTGCCCTCCTGCCCAAGCCTCAAAGTCGCTCTGGACCTCACTGAATCTTCTTGGTGTAAAGGCGTCTTCTCCGTACATTTCTTCGCGCAGAACCTTTTCCGCTACGGCAGATTCATACCAGAGGGCAAAAATCCGCTTTTTTCCTTCGGGTGATGGCCGTTCAAGATCCAGTTCTACTTGAGCGCTCGCCGCGTTTGCCTCTGCGACTTTCTGCACAAATTCTGCCGCACCCTGCTCCGCTGCCTCTTCTTGCATTCGGCGTAATATTTCAGCGGATACCACTGCTTCAGTACGAGGCTCCATATCTGCCGTTCGAACGAGAACACGCGGCGATCTTCCGCTTGATAACGTATCAACCGCTAGATTATCCACCGATTTCCAAGCATCTCTTTCATCTCTTCGATAAAAAAAGGGCGTTCCCCCTTTGAACTGAGCTACCAATTCAGCCGCACCCACCTCTTTTTCAAGCCCATCTTCGCTGGAAGGAAAATATCCCATAGTCTGTAAGAGTAAAATGAATGTACCTTGCTCAGTGTAAAGCATTCGCAGGTTATCCTCTACCCAAAATACCCACAGCCAGGCTAAGGTCTCGCGCATATGAAACCGCATCAGGGGGCCCTTCCCTACCAGCTGATCCGCGAGATGCTGTCTGCGGGCTATCTTCAGGGCGGATCGATGGAAAATATCCAACCCGCATCGATCGACCTGACGATCACCGATAAGATCTATCGGATGAAGGGCTCGTACCTTCCACGAGCCGGAGAATCGATCAAATCGCTGGTCGAACAAGGGTCCCTTTTCCAGCATCACCCAGATCGTCCGCTGGAACGCGATGGGATCTATCTGATCGAGCTCGCAGAACGCGCCGCACTCCCACCCGGCATTCACGCGATTACAAGCAACAAAAGTTCCTCCGGACGCATCAACTTGCGTGGGCGCTTGCTCGCCGATGGTGTCGCTCGTTTTGATGAGCTTCCTGCCGGCTACACTGGATCGCTTTGGATTGAAGTTGTGCCAAAATCGTTTCCTGTTCAGCTTCATCCAGGTGATCGCATCAACCAGATGCGTTTTTTCTATGGCGACGCGCGCCTCGACGCACTTGAGCATCGCATGATTTATGATCGCTATCATCTTTTGCGCACCACCGAAGGCGAAACGATCCCCGCCTCTGATGCAACCATCAGCAAAGGCGTGACGATGACGATCGACCTGACATCTGTCGATATTATTGGCTGGCGTGCAAAACGCGCCATCTCAGCCATTCTTGATACCGCCAAATTTGACCACGACCCAGAAGCGTTCTTTGAACCCGTATTCAAACCAACAAACGGCGAGCTCGTTCTTCACCCAGAAGAATTTTATATTCTCTCGACCAAAGAACGCATCATCGTCCCGCCAGATTACGCTTGCGAAATGGCGCCGTATGACCCTTCCAAAGGAGAATTCCGCTCTCACTTTGCGGGCTTCTTTGATCCAGGTTGGGGTTGGCAAGTGGCGGATGAAAAAGAAAAAGGCACGATCGGCGTGCTCGAAGTCGAAGCCTACAGCCACGATTTCGTCTTACGCGATGGCCAACCAATTTGCTTGATGGTCTATGAACACATGGTCGCTCCCCCAGAGCGCTTGTATGGAGCCGATTTGAAATCAAACTACTCCTCACAACAAGGTCCACGATTGGCAAAGTGGTTTCGCTAATCCTCATCCCAACCAGCTTCACGATCCTCCAAGATCGATTTCACGGACACAATTTTGCGGAGCTTGCCATCTATCACATCGACCGCTCCCGCCAATACAAGAAGACGCAACCACGCAGACTGCGAGACGGCTTGAACCGCTTCTCTATCGAGCGGCTTGAAGGAAGACAGCTGACGAGCCGCTTCCGCGAGCTCCTCCGGTCGAGGCTCACCATCCGTTGGCAATGGTTGGCGAAGCCCTTCTACCATTTCTTTCAACGCGCGCGTGTCACCTGAGCTCACTCCACGTATGGTTCCGCGTATTAGTGTTTTGAATTTATAAGAAAAGAAAAATGTGACAATAAAGACCCCTACAAACGTGAGGGAAGAGATCTGATTCGTCGTGAGGGCGCGTGTTCCGCCCGTGAGCAGCGTACCAATCACTCCCAAGAAAAGCCGGGTGATCCAGGGAATGAGCTTCAGAACAGGCCACAAGATAATAAGGAAAACGGCTGCTGCTCCAAACAAGATCAACTGAGACTTTAGGTCCATCTTTAGAATACGTTGGACGGCATTCGTTTTTGGTCCGCGTGCACTGCGCACGCTTTCCGCAATCCATTGTTCGAGTTGCATAGCCTAAATAGTACCCTCTTCGTGCTACACTAGTCACGATCTATGCTCTTTCGTCGGACGCCAACTCATGACGTGGTTACCATTGGAGATTCTGTACTCGACACGTTCTTGCGTCTTCAAGATGCGAGCACATCGTGCACACTCAAAAAAGACGAGTGTCTTCTTTGCATGAAATTCGGAGAGAAACTGCCGCTCAAATCGATCACTCGCATTCCTGCTGCGGGAAACGCCTCAAACGTTGCGATCGGCGCGAGCCGTTTGGGTTGGAAAGCGGGAATCGTGAGCGTACTTGGGCAAGACGCCGTAGGTCATGAAATCCTCCATCGCTGGAAGGAGGAAGGAGTCGAAACACGCTACGTTCAACACGATCCAAAACATCCAACCAATGCGCATACCGTGCTTGATTTTCAAGACGAACGGACGATTTTGGTCTACCACCAACCGCGCCATTATTTCTTGCCTGAACTCAAATCCACCAAGTGGGTCTACTACACTTCCCTAGGGAAGGGTCATGAGAACATCGAAAAGGAGCTCATGCGCTGGCTCACAACTCACCCAGACACAAAACTGGGATTCAACCCAGGAACGTTTCAATTGCAACGTGGCTTAAAAAAGCTCTTACCTGTTTTCGAGCGCTGTCATGCCCTTTTCGTGAACAAACAAGAAGCACAACGCTTACTGAACACGACAGAAGACGAGATCAAACTCTTACTCGGAGGTTTGCGGCGTCACGGACCGAAACTCGTCATCATGACCGATGGCGAAAAAGGAGCCTGGGTGTTTGATGGCGTCGAAGTCTTATTCTGCCCGCCCTTCCCCGGCAAAGCCATCGAACGCACAGGCGCAGGTGACAGCTTCGCGATGGGCTTCATGCATGGCCTCGAAGAAACAGGCTCGATCGCTGAAGGGCTCCGTCACGGAAGTGCCGTCAGTTCCCGTGTCATTTTGAAGATTGGTCCGCACGAGGGGCTTCCAAGCAAACACGAACTCGGCCAACTCCTTGCCAAACATTCAAAAATCCAACCAAAGAAGATTTAATCCTTCTCGTTCTTTTCTATGCTCATCTCCTCCCAAAAACTCCTGCAAAAAGCCCGCAAAGAACATTTTGCCGTGCCGGCCTTCAACGTGAATAACCTTGAGATGGTTGAAGCCGTGATGAAAGCGGCGCTCGAACTCAAGTCACCGGTCATCCTGCAAACAAGTGAAGGGGCGATTGAATATGCCGGAATGAACTATCTCATCGCGCTTGCACGGATCGCGGCAGAAGCAAAGTTACCGGTCGTGCTCCATCTAGATCATGGTAAAAATCTGGCGACAATCAAAGAGGCGATCAAACAAGGCTACAGCAGCGTTATGATCGACGCCTCGCGTTTGCCCCTCAAAGAAAACATCGCTACCACCAAAAAAGTGGTCGCTTGGGCAAAAGCAAAAAAGGTCTCCGTCGAAGCGGAGATCGGTGCCATCCGTGGCGTCGAAGATCATGTGTCCGTTGCCGAAGCACAAGCCTTTCTGACAGACCCAGAAGAAGCGGCCTTCTTCGCCAAAGAAACTGGCTGCGATAGTTTAGCGATCTCGATCGGTACCGCCCACGGCGCCTATAAATTCGAAGGCCTCCCCCGCCTTGAACTCAACCGCCTCAAACAAATTGCCACACTCGTGAAAATTCCTCTCGTCTTGCACGGTGCTTCAGGTGTTCGCGAAGATCTGATCGATCTTGCAGAGCATCATGGCGCAAAAATCGGTGCGGCACGCGGTGTTCTCGACAAAGACATTAAAGCTGCAATTAAACTCGGGATCACCAAAGTGAACATCGACACAGACCTACGCCTCGCGTTCACCGCGGGTATTCGCGAAGCCATCGACGAGCTCCCAAAAGTGATTGATCCACGTAAGTTTCTTGGTCCAGCCTCTCTCCTCATGACAGAAGTTGCGAGACAAAAGATCGCCCTCTTCGGAAGCGCCAGAAAAGGGTAGGTATGCAAAAGATTCCCCTCACAAGTGTACTTGGCTGGGTGGGTGTGGTTTGCATTCTCTCTGCGTATGCGGCTAATAGCTTTTCACTACTTTCAAGTCAAAGCTTGCTGTATCTCATTTTAAATATCGTTGGCTCTGTCGGTATTGTGGTTGAAGCGAAGCAAAAAAAAGACCTGCCCGCCTTGTTTCTCAACATCATTTGGGCTAGCATTGCCTGCATTGGAATCCTAAAAACGACCATGAAGATCTAAAAGCAGGTGAAATAAAACCCCATAAAACGCAAAGAACGCCCGAGCTGATGCTCTAAGGCGCCTTGAAGTGATGAGAGAGAAACGATGTCTTTACACAAATGAACGAAGGTATGACGCGTACAGCGCCCCATATGCGACCAAGCTCAGACCGCTCTGCGACGAACCGCTATCTCAAGACGGTTGCTTCAGCCTGCTACTGACTCGACCTTCGCGAGCCAAGCACCTGCTTCAGCGAGCGTGCGGCAGAGCTTGAGGCTGAAAGGATACGTGTCGTCGTCATCCTCTGCGATAAGCTCGCCGCGGATCTCGCCATAACGTCCGTCATGGTGAGCCACCTCACCCGAATGGTAGATCGGCTCAGAGGTTCCCGTGATGAGATCGAGTGCGCTATAGCCGTAAGTCCACTTTGCCGAAAGGAACTTCTTCCCTTCACGAGACTGCGCGAGCTTGAGACGGAAGTGACCGAAGAGCGTCAGCTCTTCGCCAGCCACCATAGGAAGAACCCGCGTCTCCCAGAGAGAACACTCTCCATACCTCGCACCCGACGGATACACGACCAACGCCACGAAATAGACATCCGAATCGTTCATGATCGCCTCCTACTGATCTCATCCCCTCGAAATGAGGGGAGATAGATGGTGAAATG
>CAZRDS010000039.1:0-6274 GCA_964598895.1 uncultured Gammaproteobacteria bacterium
TTCGTCAACCAGTATGAAATCGGCCTGAAGAACCGCGGCAACATTGGTGGTGGCGGCGAACCAGGCGACCGAGGCGACGGCCAGCAGCAGGCCGAAGGCCAGCGCGCCGTTGGGGCTCACCTCGCCGGTGACGATCGGTCGGTGACCGGTGCGCACCATGAGCATCGGAACGGCCTCTTCGACCTTGGGTGGAGCCACATTCACGCGGGTCAGCTTAGCCCCGAGTGTGCGTCGCTCGATCGACTCGGTCCAAGCATGTGGCGTACAAGTCGCGATCACCAAGAATCCACCACGATCGAGTTCGGAGGCAAACGCCTCGGATAAATCGAGCGAACCAGCGCCAATCCCTGCCAAGACATCAATGCCTTGAAGCACCAAGACCGCGTTTCCCCCCAAGCGAACTTCTGTAAGCAAAGACAAGAGACGTTCCAGCGCGCTGTCCGTATCACCGGCTGCGATTAACTGCGGAAGATGGACCGACACTAAACGACGGTCAAACAACACCGGCGGCACATCTTCTTCCACCATACGACGCGCAATCGCTTCAATGAGAGCCATTTTTCCCGCCCCCTGTTCCCCAACCAGAATCACTCCTTGAGCGCTTCCATCGAAGGCCTGCAACAAGGCCTCGAGCTCTTCTTCGCGCCCATAGATGGGGCTGATGTAGCCGTTACGGGCGAGGAGCGTCAGATCTTCAGCGAATTGATCAAGTGTTGGTGTTTGGCGAGCCGTCATCAAACGGTCCATCGCGGTATTTGGCTTAAGCGAGGCTAATTTTACAAAACGGTTTCGCTCATCTTCCATGTGGGTCTGCAAACGGATCCACTCGGCTACCTGTTCGACTTGGGCCGCTGGGAACCCCATGCGGTCAACCATGGGAGCCAAACGCGGGTCCGCTTGAAACGCGCCCAATAAAAGATCTGGCACCCCGATCGAACGGCGACCAGCTTCGAGCGAACGTACGTAGGCCTCAAGCAAGACCTGACGCGTTTCGAGTGCGAGCAGTGGGTCCGTGCCGGAACGGCCATCGCGAAGCAGGGCGGCCAATTCTTGTTTGATCTTGTCGAGCGTCAACCCTAAGCGCGTTAAAAAGACGGAACCCTCATCGCTCACAAGCGCCGCAGCAAATAAGTGCACGGGCGTGATCTCGGCTTTTCCCAGTTGTTCTGCAAAGCCCAAAGCGAGTTCCAAGACACGCCAGGTTCCGGACTCACAATGCACCGAGATGTCTATCAGTTCCTCGGACTTCGTATGATGAGCTAACCAAAAGGCCCAACGCTCCTTGGTTTTTCCCCAGTTTGGAAATGGAGTGAATGCTTCGCCTACTCCCGCAACGCGGTGAATGGAAAGGCTCAGGGCGAGCCAAAAGCCCCAAAATACAAAGCCATGAGCACCCACGAAGGCAGACCAAAAACGTTCCGTTACCAGGTCCGATGCATTCATCGCCGACTGAACGAGCGCCACAGCCACCCACGCCAATAGTCCCAATGTCACGAAGACTGACACGAGGGCGATTGTACGGTCTGCATACCCCCGCCAGGTCCGTGCTAAGAATAATTCACCCGAAATACGCGGTTTCCAAAAGGCCCGACCGAACGGCAACTGCACGTACATTCCCGCACCACCACAGGCGCGGCAACTCGTGAGGGCACGACTCTCCCCCCGGCACACAGGGCAAAGGACGCGGACAAAAGCATCAGACATAAAATCAGACCAAAGGCAGAAGTTGTTGATTCAACAGGGCGTAGAGCAATCCGAAGACCGCAGCGAGAGGCCACACGACCCAAACGACGATCAGCAGCAGGTAGACCAGAGCTTCCACCACCCAGGCGACGCTTCGCCCAGCAATCACCACGATGCGCATGAAGAGGCTCACCGCACGTCCCAAGAGCGAATACTCTCCATACATCGGCGTCGTAAGGTGTCGTGCCCACAAACTAATCGCGTAACTCCGCCAACGATAACGCAACCCTTCGTGCACCCAATTTAACAAGCCTTGAAAACCCGTACCGTACCACCACAACGGGTAGCGCGCGATCGAAAAAAACTCCTCAAACAGGAGTTCCAATGCAACTGAAAGAACAGGGGCAGACATGCAGCCACTATACTCCCTTCGTTACTCTCTCGCCACGGTTGGACGGAGTGGCACACGAACGTATTCCGAGCGGTCGATGGCGACAAATCCCAGAGCACGCACGCGGGCTTCCATCGCCGGCATCGATTGTTCACGCGCAATTTTTTGGTCGAAGTCCGCCACAACTTCTTTGAGCGACTGGACTTGTCGATCAAGCGTGCGGAGCTCAACGGTGCGCTGCGCCGCTTGGCCGATCATCGAGATGTAAAACCCAACACTGGTCACAAACAAAACCCCTAGAATCCCAAGGGCAAGGCTGCGGTGCATCGCAGATGGATCGATGCGACGCGAAACGGGCATCGGAATTCCAAGCGTCTCAGACGGACGCTGGAGGGTGAAGGCAAAGGAACGTGGATGGGCGTTCATAGAAAGAGGAAGGTTCAGACAAGGTTCGAGCAAGGTTCAGAGAGCGGTATCAAGCGGCAACTTTGCGCGCGGCTCGGAGTTTGGCACTACGACTCCGTGGGTTGCGGGCGCGTTCTTCGTCGGTCGGAACAAGCGGGCGCTTGGTCAGCGCCTTCCATTGCGCTTCTCGTAAGGCGAATTTCACGACACGATCTTCGAGCGAATGAAAAGAAATGATCACGAGCGTGCCATCGACTTTGAGAATATTCCAGGCGGCCTGAATCGCCGAAGACAACGCACCCAGTTCGTCGTTCACCGCGATGCGAATCGCTTGAAAGGTGCGTGTTGCCGGATGAATGCGCCCATGTTCGTAACTACGTGGGAGAGCGGCCACAATAATGTCAGCGAGCTCAAGCGTTCGCATGATCGGATTCCCCTTACGAGCAGTGACGATCGCCTTAGCGATTCTGCCGGCGAAGCGTTCTTCCCCGATTTCCTGAATCAGTTCACGCAGTTCGGTTTCGGTCCAACGGTTCACCACGTCAAGCGCGGTTGTCCCATCTTCGTTCGAACCAGGACCAAGACGCATGTCGAGCGGACCATCGATTTGGAATGACAACCCTTTCTCAGGGTCCTTCAACTCATCCGAGGACAATCCCAAGTCCAACAGGACGCCATCCACAAGCGGCAATTCGTGTTCCTGTGCCACCACATCCATACGACGGAAGTTTGCCTCAATCCCCTGCCAACGCTTGGCTTTCTTTTCTTTGGCAAAACGTTCATCAGCTGCTTCCAGGGCTTTTGGATTCACATCGAGTGACCAAACCTTCCCTTTTGGAGCGCTTTTTTCAAGTAAAGAGGCTGTGTGCGACCCGCCACCCAGTGTTCCGTCTACGTAAAGACCGCCCGAACGCACCGCAAAGGCGTCGAGACACTCTTCTAGCATGACGGGGATGTGTACGGTGTCGTTCATATTAAATACCAATACCCCCTAGGCGTTCTGCGATCTCAGGGCCTCGACGCGCCGTCCCATCGGCATAATTCGTCCAGGTCTCCTGATCCCAAATTTCAATCCTGTTATACAACCCTGCAACAACAACCTCCTTTTTGACGCTGGCGTAAGTTCGCAGATAGCTTGGCAAGATCACGCGACCAACCCGATCGATCTCAACCTCCATAGCTCCGGCCAGTAGCAAACGTGAAAAAGCACGGGCGTCCGCCTGACTAATCGGCAAATTTGCCAATCGTTCCGCCAAAACCTTCCACTCTGCCAAGGGGTAGAGCGTAAGGCAGCCATCCAAGCCACGCGTCACAACTGCCCCCTCTTCCAAGCGAGCACGAAACTTTACCGGGATAGACACCCGGCCCTTTTCATCGATCGAATGTCGATATTCGCCAAGGAACATGAGGGAAAGTGGTTTTGAGGCAGGAAATTTCCCACCTTTTCCCACTTTTACCCATTTTATTACTATCGTATCCCACAGAGCAAGGCTTTTTTGTGGATTGCTGGTCCAAAAAAACCAAAACCCCTCTTTTAAATCCCGATTCGAGATTCAAAAGAGGGGTGGGATCGCGCAGAGCTGCCGATCCCGGAGGAACCCCATAATCAGTACGACGATCAGGCCTCGAAGGCGTGACCGACCTCGTGAACAGCGACGACCGCCGCGTCCACGAAGTAGTGATCCGGGGTTCGCCACACCTCGTCTCCTTCGGTGAAGCGGTAGTAACCCACATAGACGTTGCCGTCTGAGGGCGGCCGCGGGACCTCTCCGGTGTCGATGAAGTCCAGCGTGACCACTCCACGCTTGCCAGATGCCGTGAGAGCCGTGAAGAACACAATACGCATCGGATCCCCCTGTGGATGAAGTTGACCGAGGTGAAAACAGTGAAGGTGCGCCACGAGCGCGTACGCTCAGTGTCGTTGGTACTTCAACATATTTCTTTATTTTATGCAAAACCTAGGATGGGTCTCGTGGCCCCGTGTCTGTTCCCAAAAATTTTCTGGCTCGCACGTTTCGATGGAAGGTGATTGCAAAGCGATGTGCCTCATCTCGTACAGCGGCCAGTAAATCAACGTGTTTTTCACAAATTTCACAAATCGCCTTGTTCACGGTTGATCCGCAAATCACATCATTCCGTTTGCGCTCTGGGCCTTTGGCAATGCCAATCACAGGGATGCCCAAATTCAAATGATGAATCACCTGTTGCACCGCGTTAACCTGAGGCAGTCCTCCATCGATCAAGAGAAGATCAGGTTTACGCCAATCATTGCGGAAGCGTCGCATGAGAACCTCTTGTAGCGAGGCTACGTCATTCGCTCCAACGACCGACTTGATGCGGAATTTACGATACTCCGCTTTGGCCGGAGCCCCATTTTCAAAGACCACCATCGAGGCGACCGACGATGTCCCTGAGATATTTGAAATATCGTAGCCTTCAATACGACCATATAAATCTACTGGCGCCTCCCCTGTTCGGATCTGATCTACTTCTTCATCTTCCCGTTTCAAAATCGCGATGTCTTGAATGTGCTCGAGCGAATACAACCGATTCCGAATAATGGTGGCTTCTTCAAAGCGTTTTTCATTCGCCAGCTTCTTCATGTCTTTTTGATAGCGTTTCACAATATCTTCCTTCTTCCCTTCAAAGAACGCGATCAAATCACGGATCGTTTTCGCGTAGACCTTTTTGTCAGCCGTTCCGATACACACGCCTGGGCAGAGACCTAGGTGGACGTAGAAACAGGCACGCGGCTGGCCAGGAATACAGGTAGACCAAGGGAAGATCTTGCGGATGTAATCCAAAGCGGCACGCAAAGAACGTGGCGACGTATAAGGCCCGAAGACCGCTTTGGCTTTTTTCGCTTGCTGTTCTTCAAGGTCGGTTCCGCGAATCAGCAAGGGCCGTGGGAACTCTTCATTCGTGATCACGAGATAGAGGAAGCTTTTATTATCTCGAT
The DNA here is from genome assembly GCA_964598895.1 of uncultured Gammaproteobacteria bacterium. GTDB lineage: Bacteria > Patescibacteriota > Patescibacteriia > 2-12-FULL-60-25 > 2-12-FULL-60-25 > JAGOTP01. The sequence goes on from CAZRDS010000039.1 coordinate 5,439, forward strand.
CTTTAACATTATACTTAGGGAAATAATACTTTATCAAGTTCGCTTCGAGGATCAGGGCCTCGAGCGCCGTTGGTTTTTCAATGTAATCGATCTCAACGACTTTGGTCGTCATTTCCGCTATTTGTGGGGAGTGCGGTCGAATAAAATGATTCGGCACGCGGCGTTTCAAACTCGTGGCTTTTCCCACGTAGATCACCGTTCCTTTGGCATCCTTCATCAAATAGACCCCCGGTGACTCCGGGAGCTTGTCGTTTTTGATTTTAACAGAGGAAGGGATCATGACGGAGAAAGACGATCTTACGATAGTAGCTCATCCCATTCTGACTGGCGAGAACTATGGTGGCATCCCGAGGAGCCTACACGATGACTCCTCCACTCGGGGACGCGGCGTTCGCGTCTTGAGCGTTTGCGTTATGCGGCTAGCAACTCAGCCATACGTTCAGAAAAGAGCTGTTCGTGCTGAAAGAGATACTCATTGATGTCGTGGCGACGCTGGATATTGCTCCAAAGTTCATGCTGACCTTTTAGATATTGCTCCTCCGCCCACGTCCCAAACATCATCTTTTGAAAAACAAAGGGAAATGCCAGCTGACATTCAAGCGCTGTCAGCGTTTGATGCTGTTTGTAGGCCTGAACGTACGCTTGAACTGATCGCCAATTCAAACTTGCCTGCGTGCGGCGGCAATTGAAAATAATCGAGCGCATGATCTCGAACGCATGACCACCCCACCCTTGTTTTTCCCAGTCCAAAACACCACTTAACGTGTCTCCAGTGAATAAAATATTCTTTGTATGGAAGTCTCCATGGCATAAATGACGAGGCAAGACATCGAAAG
>CAZRDS010000039.1:6284-10947 GCA_964598895.1 uncultured Gammaproteobacteria bacterium
CACGTCCCAGCTACGTGAGGTGAGACGCTCTGCATAACGCTTCAAGATCGCAAGAAGCTCTTTGCTATGCGGCGGCCGTTCACAATTCACCTGCTCACACAGCCGTTCAATCTTTTGAAGCTTTTCCTCAAGGGTCGGCAAGGCCGGATCTGTATTTGGGAATTTGAGCTTTCGTTCTGCTACGTAAAGACCGAGCGCGGCATGAATTCGTCCCAACTGATCACCCATCGCTGCGACCCGGGCAAGAGAACGTGAATAAAGACTCGGATTTGAGCCTGAGAGAAAGGTGTAGAGACTCACCTGATGCGTTCCAACCTCCAATCGATCTACTAAGGTAGCGACTGGAATCTCTTTGGCACGAACGAATTCCATAACAGCGTGCATTTCTTCGAGCTCGTTCGCGGTAACCTCGGGACGATAGACCTTGAGGACAAAGACCCCTGTTTTTGTTTGAATCCGATGATTTTGATTGAGCAAACCCTTTTCCATAGAACTGACGCGAATGCGCTGCTCTGGAAACAATCGCTTTAGAACCGCCGTCAGGTCTTTCCGCGGGAGGAAGGTGAGCATGACCTCAGGTTAGCGTTTTTTCAATACTTCTTTCAAATAGATTCCTGTAAAACCCTTTCCACTTTTTGCGACATCTTCTGGGGAGCCTTGGGCAACGATCGTACCGCCTTTGTCTCCGCCCTCTGGGCCAAGATCGATCACCCAGTCAGCGTTTTTGATGATATCGAGGTTGTGCTCAATCACACAGACCGTGTTTCCACGCTGAACCAGGCGATGCATCACAAGCAGGAGCTTCTGAATATCTTCGAAATGCAAACCGGTTGTTGGCTCATCTAGCAAATAGAAGGTGCGACCCGTGTCACGCCGCGCGAGTTCGGTCGCGAGCTTGATGCGTTGAGCTTCTCCACCAGACAAGGTGGTAGCCGATTGTCCCAGTTGAATATAGCCAAGGCCAACTTCTTCCAAGATTTTCGTACGGTCGTGCACCGGAGGAAGGTCATGGAAGAATTTATTTGCTTCTTCGACGGTCATCGCGAGCACGTCCGAGATACTCTTGTCGCGATATTTCACTTCTAGCGTTTCACGATTGAAACGCTTGCCTTTACACACATCACACGGCACATAGACCGTTGGCAAGAAGTGCATTTCGATGGCGATCTGGCCGTTCCCTTCACAGTTTTCACAGCGACCACCCGGAACATTGAAGGAGAAACGACCGGGCTTATACCCACGGACGCGGGCCTCCGCCGTCATGGTATAGAGTTCACGAATGTGACCCCAGATATCAGTATAAGTCGCCGGGTTCGAGCGCGGCGTGCGACCAATCGGTGATTGATCGACGTCGACAATCTTATCAATCCAATCAACGCCCAAAATATCTTCGTGCTTGCCTGGTTTGGCGGATGATTGATTCAGACGGCGCGAAAGTTCGCGGTACAAGACATCGATCATGAGAGTCGATTTACCGGAACCGGAAACGCCCGTAATCGCCACAAAACGTTGCAACGGAATCTTGACCGTCACATTTTTTAAGTTGTTTTCACTAGCTTTCACGATCGTCAGATGCTGTTTGCCGTCTCCCCGACGCTTGGTTGGGTAACTGATCTTTTTATCCCCGCGCAAATACGCACAGGTCACGCTATTTTTGTCTTGGAGGATCTTTGGCATCGCGCCGGCGGCAACAACCTCTCCACCATGACGACCAGCCCCTGGGCCGATATCCACCAAATAATCTGCGGCGCGAATCGTGTCCTCGTCATGCTCGACGACAATGATCGTATTTCCAATATCACGGAGCTTCAGCAAGGTATCAACAAGTTTGGCGTTATCCCGCTGATGCAACCCAATCGTCGGTTCGTCCAAAACATACAGCGCGCCGACCAAGCGCGAGCCAATCTGAGATGCTAAACGAATGCGTTGCGCTTCTCCTCCGGACAAGGTGCCTGCCGTACGATTCAAGGTGAGATACTCCAATCCAACATCGAGCAAAAAGGATAAACGCGCAATAATTTCTCGCAAAACGGGTTCTGCGATTGTTTTGTATTGTGTTGGGAGCTCGAGTCCGACCGTAAAATCCGCCGCTTGGTCAATGGGCAGGTCACAGAGCTCTACAATGTTTTTATTGGCGATACGCACGTGCAGCGCTTCTGTACGCAAACGTTTCCCAAAACAAGCCTGACACACCTCTTCTGAAAACAATTCTTTCACACCTAAGCCGTTACACGTTTGGCAGGCCCCGTACGGTGAGTTGAAGGAAAACAAACGAGGCTCAATTTCTGGAAAGGCGAAACCATCGTCCGGACAGGAAAAACGCGCTGACATGAGGCGCTCGCTTCCATCGTCCAAGATTGCACGCACGGTCCCGCCCCCGCGATCGACGGCAATTTCAATAGCTTCCGCTAAACGTGATTGTAATGATTTATTTCCTTCAACCGGCCAGCCTAAAGGAATACGGTCCACTACCAGCTCAATCGTGTGCTGCTGATAGCGCTCCATCGGCACCGCTTCGCGTAACGAATAAAACTCGCCGTCAACACGCGCTTCTAAAAAGCCGGCTTCGTACAAATCCTGAAGCAATTGGTGATACTCCCCTTTTCGTCCCTGAACCACCGACGCCATAATCGTCAGCGTATCGCTAAACGCGGACTTCTTCCCTTTCTTTTTGGCCGGTTCATCGGCGTGCAAGGCGATCGTTTGCTTCAAGAGCAGGTCGACCATTTCGTCGACGGTCATTTTCTGAATCGGCTTTTCGCAGATCGGACAGAATGGTTTCCCGACGCGCGCGAACAACACACGCAGGTAGTCGTACACTTCAGTAATCGTTGCAACCGTCGAACGCGGGTTGGCGGAGTGCGCTTTTTGGTCGATGGAAATAGCCGGCGATAAGCCTTCGATTTCGTCCACATCTGGCTTATCCATCTGTCCCAAGAACTGACGCGCATACGAAGACAAGGACTCGACATACCGTCGCTGGCCTTCTGCAAAAATCGTGTCGAACGCTAAAGAAGACTTGCCCGAACCGGATAGACCGGTAAAGACAATCATCTTGTTGCGGGGCAATGTCAGGGAAATGTTTTTGAGGTTATGCTCGCGCGCCCCTCGGATCACGATCTGTTCTTGCATAGCTTGGTGTTCTATATCTGTTCTAGCCTAGCGTGCTTCAGCTTGCTTGTCGAGAGACTGCTTGGGATACTTTCCTTGCCTTATGGAACCAATCGTGACCACTGTTGAAATCGTCATCGTCTAGAAATCGCATGGCTCACAGACCAAATAGAAATCAACCAGGGATTAACCTCTCTCTGGATGCCCATTCCTGAATTTGAACGCCTGATTCTCGAGACATCTCAAGTTCCACAAAGTACGATCGTAGCCTGGTTCCGCTACCTCCTACACACACGAACCCCGCATTCTCTGCTACACTCAGAAGTATATCCCTTCTCTTCCTATGTCCTCCTATAAACCCGTTATTTACATCTTTGGCGCCATTGGCTTACTCGCGTCCGTCGGAATGGTCGTCGGGGCGATTCAAGGTGTGAAAGAGCTCTCAAAAGCCAGCACGCGCTACACCATGGATGATTATCTGAACGCGAGCGATACCGAATTCACTGGCAACGGTCGCATGGCCAGCAGCTCGAATAACTACTTCGATGACTCCCGAATGGGTCAGGAAGATCCAAACGCAACCCAACTTGATGGCCGTTCCATGAGCACCACAACCCTGAACGCACTCGACGCAGCGACTCCAAGCGATGACGCGTACCTCGGAACCGGGGTGCTCTATGCGACCATGGAAGATCCAAACGTCATGCACGAATTAAAGCTGCGTGACGACATTGACCCCGCCTTCAAAGCACTTCTCACACGGGCTGACTCATCGTTCCAGGAGCTCTATCATTCAGACACGAAGCTTGCGCTCAAAATGCTCGCATCCGATGAAAAAGTTGAAACGATTCTCGTGCAAGATTTGGCCAGCGGCGCCGTCTACGACACGAAGATCAACGCCCACGCCAACTTCAAGTTTGTCGGTCCACAGATCGTGTACCTCACCACAGGGACAGAAGGCACAGCCCTTCCTGATGAGTTGACGCAAGCCCGGGTCTACAACATCGAAACCAACCAGACAAAGAACGAAACAAAACTCGCGACCGGCTCGAGCTATACCAAGATGCTTGACCAGTACGGTAGCCCGATTGCGACGATGAAAGTTACAAATGGGAAAATTGAGACAACGGTCTACTCGACCAAAGACTCCCCTCGTTTTGATAAGGAACGTGCGGCTGTACGCACCGTTTCCTTCCCATCGGGTCGTTAGACAACCGCGTTCCTTGCCTCATTCCTTCAAATCCGTTAGCATAGCGCCACAATTTGTGTCGCTTGGAGAGGTCGCATAGTGGCCTAGTGCGCTCGCTTGGAAAGCGAGTATGTCGCAAGATATCGGGGGTTCGAACCCCCCCCTCTCCGCCATGACAATTGGTCCCCAATTGTGACCAGCAAAGCCGCACGAAAGGGCGGCTTTGACATGAAAATAAGGCAGGGCTGAACATAAGAAAATCTATGAACGTGATCTCACTCCCTCTCTTCTCCCCCACGCTGCGACGGTATATCCGCCAGCTTGGCTCAACGCCCGACCTCCGAAGAGAACTCACCGACCATC
>CAZRDS010000040.1:0-10912 GCA_964598895.1 uncultured Gammaproteobacteria bacterium
TCCACACCGTGACAAGGAAGGATATGGCGTGCACCAAGCAACGATTGGGAAATTGAAGGATCGCGGAACAAAGGTGCTGATCACCGTCGATTGTGGGATCTCGTGCGTTGAAGAAGTAGCGCTCGCAAGAAAAGCAGGTATGGATGTGATCGTGGTCGATCACCACCAGTTTGGAGAGATCTTGCCGGATGGCTGGCTTATTCACCCGGGACTTCCGGAAGAGACGTATCCTTTTAAAAAGCTGGCGGCTGTCGGTGTGGCATTCAAATTTGCGACCGCTTTGCTCGGAGAAGCACGGCAAAGAGGGCTCGAGATTCCTTCGGGATGGGAAAAGTGGTTGTTGGATTTGGTGGCGATCGCGACGATTACGGACGTTGTGCCTTTGATTGGAGAGAATCGCGTGCTGGAAACGTATGGCTTGCGTGTCTTGAATAAAACGCGTCGTCCAGGGCTGGTCGCACTGATCGACGCGGCTGGGCTCACCCCTGGTTCCATCGATACCGAATCGATCGGTTTTGCGATTGGTCCGCGCATTAATGCGGCGGGGCGCATGGATCATGCGAGTTTGGCGTTACGGCTTCTCCTTGCGGAAACACAGGACGAAGCACAAGCGCTCGCGAAAGAGCTCGAACGCTGCAACCGCGAACGCCAAGATGCGACCAAGGTCATGATGGCAGAGGCGGAGAAGCAATTAATGGAACGCTACACGATGAAAGAACTGGACGCACCGGAGAAGTCGGCCTTGTTCTTGTGGAACGAATCGTGGTCCCCAGCCTTGGTTGGGCTAGTTGCGGGAAGGTTCTTGGAGCGTTTTGCTCGGCCGACGGTGGTCGTGGGATCACATGAAGGAACGTGGATCGGCTCTGGACGGTCCGTTAGTTCGTACGACATTACGGCGGCGATGCGTGCTGCGGGAGAAGGACGACTGACGCGTATTGGAGGACATATCCAAGCCTGTGGGTTTGCGCTGAAGGATCCGGAGCATCTGCCAAACATTGAAAAAGATTTGCACGCGCATGCAGCTGAAGCCTTTCAAGCGGGGCGACCAACACCGACTCTGCTGATTGATGCTGACCTCTCGCTGGCCGAGGTGAATGAAGCGTTCATTGACCAAGTAAAACAGCTGGAACCGTTTGGAGAGGGGAATGCAAAACCACTTTTTCGCTCAGAGAATCTGTTGGTCACAAAAGCCGATACGATCGGTTCCACGCAGGCACATCTCCGTTTGGTGGTGGCAGATGGTGGGCTGATGCGCAAAGTCATTGGGTTCAAATTGGGTAATCGTGTCTCTGAGATACAGGTCGGCGCACGGGTCGATCTCGTGTATCATGTGAGCATGAATGAATGGAATGGAAGAAAAGAGGTGCAATTAGTCCTCAAAGATTTTGCAGCCCGTCCCTAACCTCTATGGGAGAGAAGTTCTTTGGACAACCAACGATCACAAGCACCCAAGAGCGACATGAACAGGTTGCTCCCCGGTATGATGATCCACTCTGGCAAGAGAAGGATCGAGAGTTGTTGAAAACAAAATTTGGACGACGGGCCCTCACAGAACGTCGAGAGCTTACGCTCCGATTTGGCTATTGCGAGGCAGAGCATCCACTGCAGGGCTATGTACGTTCGGTTGCGGACAAGCATCCGGCCTTGAAACAGATTCGTGTATTTATAGCGCCAGGCGATCGCTCGCAGAATGCCTACGCCTTGCCGGACGGGACGGTATTTATTACGCCCTCGCTCGTGTGTCGCACGAAAACGGTTGAGGCGTTGCTTGGGGTATTGTTGCATGAGGCGCGGCACGTGACGGGCGAGCACGCCAAGCATTCAGTGGAGAAGCAAGGAGAGGTCGTGACTCAGGCGCGGGCTGAGGCTCTGGGGGCCGCCACACGGGCAAGTGTGGAAGGGGTGAGTCTTTTGCGTCTCCATGAAAATATTGCGGACATGCGGGGAACGATCATGGGTTTGGATGAGGCGGGATTTAATCCACGAGGCTACATTGAATTTTTGCAGGAGCTGGCTCTCCTCGAGGGAAAGCGTGGGGGTGATGCCGCTCATGGTGATACCCAAGAACGAGCCTTGAAGGGGATTGAGATGATGGCTGCTCTCCACTTTACTTCTGCCATGGAACCGCTTCATGCTCTTGAACCGGAACGTATGGAGTGGGCTCAAGAAAAAACAGGGGTACACCTATGGCCAACCTTCCAAGAGACGCTCTACGACAAAAAAGGGGAAGCGGCACAAGAGTTGGTACGTACGCGCATGGAAGTCATGAAGCACCTTCCGCTGTGTTTGGTGCCTCAGGCGATCAGCGTAACCTGGCGTGAAATTCATGGAAAAGGGGTGCAGGCACATTTACTTGCAGGAAAAAAAATGATGCACGACCGATTTTTTCCGGTCATTCAGAGCGGTTGTCGGAGGTTGGTGGAAGGAGCCTTGGGTCCGGGCGTCGCAGAGCGTGAGCAGCTTGGAGCACAGGTAGCGGTTGGGCATGTGTTCACGAGCGGCTTCCCCCTGCCGCAAAAAAGTCAGGCCTCCGTTTGGGCCTACATCAAAGCGGATTTGTCCTACATGCTGTTTCGAGATACGGGCATCCAAGAATTTTTAGGGGTCGTGGACCGAATAGCGGATTCGGATGTTGAAGCGCGCACGGGTCTCGTGAGAATCGACCATAACGCCGTAGATTCCTATCTAGACTGGCTTCTTCTCAAATTTCCTGCCATTCCAACGACGCCCGAGGCGATGGATGCGTGGTGGGCGCTTGTAGGGCCGATGGCGCGTGACCTGTGTCTCCGTACAGGAGAGAAGCCGGACGCGTTTTCGTTTCAGTTTCCGTCGCCTGTTGCGGCAGCAGAGGGCCTTTTCCAAAAATGGATCGTGCAAGTTTCGTTCAAGGTTCCCCCGACTAGTTTTGCTGAACAAACCGTCTTTACGCGTCAGCCGAGCATCGTCGCCTTGCAACAAGCGTTCTTTGCCCGTCCAGCCGCACCGATTCAAGAACCGACGACGCCGGTTCTTGAAAAACCTGCGCCCGCACTTAAGGAGGACAATAAATTTGGAGAAGAAGTACAGCTTTTTTCGGAACGATCGCGCGTTGAACGCTCCGCGCATATCGCTGTTAAACAGACGTGGATGGAATATACAGCCAAAGAAATCTACACAGAAGCCGATGTGAAGCGTGTGTTGGATGAATGCTCGAAGGCCTTGCAAGGAATTGAACGCAGGCAAGATGTCCTAACCCGTCTACGTCGCATCGAGCAGTCAAATCCGGAGGCTTTTAATCAACTTGTTCTTTATTCCCTCCTGCGACGTGTCGTCCTTGAGCATCCAGCTTTTGCGGAAGATCCGCTCCCGTTACGCAAAGCGGCCTTGTGGTCCCTCTTCGATGATGTGTATCGGTTGGTGGCGGCGGGCCATCAACATCTCTTACGTGAGGCGAGCGCCTGGCAAGGCGGAGGTGGCGATGCGGAGTTGACCCTTCTGGGAGGGGCAGCCAAATCGGCTGTGGTCTACATCAGCGCCGAGTCTAAAGCGGTTATGGAGGATGAGGCACATCTTCGAGACATTACTCCAGATAATGTCTTTGAGGCGATTCGAATCTTTAACGAGTATGCGGGAGCAGTCGCTCCTGCGGCGTATCGAGCAACGAAAGCGAATACCCGTGCCACCGCACGCTATCTCGGGCAAGGTTTGAATGCCTGCCCAACGCTGAAACAGGGACTGGCCTTTATCAAAGATCCGCGCGTGGAACAGCTCCAACGAAGTCGGCTTGCAGGGTTTCAGTTTGATGGTCCTTGGGTCGAACGCATCGCCCGTGAATTAGGAAAAGGGACGATCGCAAAGCTTCCCTTGGAGGACCAAAGAAGGTTGGGCGCCTTCTTACAAGAAGCGTCCCTCAAATCCGCTTACGCCGACATGATCGGAGGGTCAGCAGCCTTTCGGGCGTTGCCCATGAAGGCTCAAGTCGAGCACGCCATCGGGACGGATGGCATCGGTCTGCCATTAGCGACTGGGAAGGATACATCTGATTGGCTGTTAGAGCAGCGACCCCTGAGTAAGCAAGACTACCAAACAGGCGCGACGGCGCTAGAAGAGTATGGGCGTAGATTGGAAACGAAAGGGGAACTTTCCTACGGGGTCTATGTTTTGCTTGATAAGATCTACAACTCATTTACCTTGGAGGATATTGTGGAATTCGTTCGTGTGTCGCTCCAGGCGCGGAAGACGGATGAACCTCTCAAGAATTTTTTATTGGAGACGATTCAGCGTTCACCGGGTGCGTTTGGTGTCGACTACATGGGGAAAGAAGGTCGTGCAACGGATGTAGATTTTGATAACAGAATCCAGGGTACGTCCGTTGCGGAAAAAATTGAGCGCGTTGAGGCAAAGAAACGAGGGGATCAGGTTCTCGGTCTCGCCAATGCGATCTATGAAGATTTGTTCCGTATCCCTCAAGGGATGCGCCACATCATTGCGAGTAAAGTGTTAGGGGGCGCACGTGGTTTGTTGCGACAACCAGAAACAAGAAAGAAGCTCTTTCAAGTCGTGCGTGAAACTTGGGTAGATGCCGAAGAGAGCCAGACGGATTTGATGAAAACGATCGAACGGGTCGAGGGGGAGCTTGCAGCCGACGAAGAGTGGGAAGCGGTCTATCTGGGGATCGTGGGGGTGTTGCGGGATCAACTGTTTCAGCGTGGCCCCGAGCAGGTCACGACTCCCTGGGAGCAGACAAAAGAGGCACGCGCATTACAAGTAGACGCTGGGGCGTCTCTCGACTACGCCGACTTAGCTATTTGGAAACTGCCACCAGCTTCAGCGAAACGTGCCCCGTGGCGCTACCCGCTCCAGTGGAAGCGCTATGCTGAGGATCAATGCCGTAAAGCGCTCGCAGGGAAGAAAAAAGAGACTTCGGGAGAGAGGGTACACGAAGAAACGGAAACAGCACGTACGCCGATCGCCTTTGCGGCCGAAGTCGCCTCTCATGGGTCAGCGGTCAGTGTGCGGGCGGCGCAAAATCTTGAAGAGGTGGTTGAGCTTACGCCGGAGGAACAACGTGACTTGTCTCACGTCTACGACGCAGTCAAAGGGCAGGCGCGCATCGCAGCGCTCATGGCGCTTGAACAACGTTGGCCAGGGCTTTGGGAGGAGTATGCCGAAATTGGTGCACGCATCGGCGGCGGGTCTATTTTTACCGTCTTTCGTGGTCGAACGCATCGGGCAGAAGAGCGCGTGATCAAAGTAGTAAATCCGAATATTCAGCTTCACCTTGAGCGCACGGGTGGGTTGATCAAGCGCACCGCAGACCGACTCGCCACAAAATACGGTGGCAGCTACGAGCTCATTCCGGGATTGATTGAAGACGAACAGGAATGGGTACGCCGAGAAGCGGTTTTCACCGGGTTCCTAGAGAAAGATAGAGATTTCCACGCGAGCTGGAATGGATTTTCTGAAGGGGGGAGCGGGTATCAGCTTCGTGTTCCGCGTTCCTATGGTCCTGAACACGAACTCTTTGTGCAAGAAGAGTATGTTGCCGCAAAAAACCTCACTCACTGGGATGAATTAGCGGCAGAAGGTCATGATCTCAAAGCGATTACTCGTTTACTTGGGATTTCCTACGTTGGGCAGCTTTTGCGTGGACGGGCCTTATCTGATATTCACATTGGGAACGAGGCGGTGACCAAAGAGCGAGAGGTTGTCCTCTTTGATCGGGTCTTGTACCTCGATCTCACGAGCGAGGAGCAGACGGTCTTGCAAACACTCTTTGCGAGTCCAGATCAGCAGGTTCGTGCGAATGCTCTGGAAGGGTATCTCACGCAACTTGTAGGGAGAGAGATGCCAGGAACGGTGCGGAAAGAAATTGAACGGAGCCTGGAGCGCTTGGATCTCGCTTCTTCGCATGAGCTCTTGTTGGCGCTTCGTCGCGCAAAGATTCGACCTCCTTTGAATCTGATTCTGCCGCTCAAGAATATTCGTGTGTTGGATAGTTTATCGCGACGAGCGGGCTGGAAGTATGGACTGATTGAAGCGGTAAATGCTTAATACTCCTATGAACTTAATTATCCGTACCGATGGAGGTTCGCGCGGTAACCCCGGACCCGCGGGGATTGGCGTTGTGCTTGAAAATGCGGCCACAAACGAGGTTATAGAAACACACGCACGCTATTTAGGTGTTGCAACGAATAACCAGGCAGAATACAAAGCGGTGATTCTAGGCTTGGAACGCGCAGTAGCCCTCGGCGCAAAAGAAGTAGAGGTCGTAGCGGACAGTGAACTTCTTATCAAGCAAGCGCGCGGTGAGTATCGCGTAAAGAACCCTGCGTTAGGCTTGCGTTTCGCCGAGATGAAGGCCTTTGAACGGATGTTGCCACGGGTTTCGTATCGTCACGTGCGCCGTGAATACAACACCGCTGCCGATGCACTTGCGAATCAAGCAATGGATGAGGGGATGGGTCGGGCGAAATTCAGTGTGGAGTAGGTGTGCATTACAGTCCTTCTTTTTCTGTGATACTCTAGTCGTTGTCTATGGGTCTTTTTTCCTCTGCCGAGAAGAGTAGTTACTTGGGCCTGGATATTGGCTACGGTGGCATGAAATTGGTTGAATTACGCAACGAAAAAGGCCGTGCGCGGCTTGTGACGTATGCTTATGTCAACATGCCGTCCGATAGTTTGGACAAGTCGATGTTGAATGATCCGTCTGCTTCGGCCGAAATTTTAAAACAGATGTTGGTGAAAGCGCGTGCTACGACCAAGAAGGTTGCCGCCGCCTTGCCTCTGTCTTCGGTTTTCTCCACGGTACTTAGTGTTCCGAGTATCGACGAAAAAGAAGTGAAAGACCTAGCCTTTGCACAGGTGAAGAAATTGCTTCCGTGGCCGATCGAAGAGGCGGCGGTTGATCTCAAGGTTATTGATAAAGTTGAGAAAACAGAAGTTGCCAAAGCTTCGACGCGCGTCTTGGTGTCTGCTGCGCCAAGAACACTCGTCTCCAAATATACCGAGTTGTTTAAGCTTGCGGGTTTGGAAGCGGTAGCGCTGGAAACAGAAGGCTTTGCAGAAATCCGATCATTGATCGGAAAGGACAAATCCACCATTCTCCTGCTCGATATCGGGTCTCTCCGCACAAATATCATGGTAGTGGAGAAGGGCGTGCCCTTTGTGATTCGCTCGATCGGAACGGGTGGTAATGCCATCAGCCAAACGATTGCACGTACACTCGGTATTCCACTCGATCAAGCGGAAACCATGAAGCGCGACATCAAATCGATGCAGGGCTTCACCCCAACGGGTGATTTGCGACCTATTTTGTCGGTCTTGGTCAAGCCGATTTTGGAAGAGATCCGGTATTCGATCAACATGTATCAGTCGCAAGACCAGGAATCAGCGAACAAGCGCATCGAGAAGATCATTCTTACCGGTGGTTCGTCGCTTTTACCACGCTTAGCTGAGTTTTTGACGCAGGAGTTGAATATCAATACCTATTTAGGAGACCCTTGGGCGCGTGTTGTTTACCCTGCAGACCTTCGTCCGGTGCTGGATGAGTTAGGAGCGCGCTACGCGGTTGCTATTGGTTGTGCGATGCGTGAAGTCGACGGATAATTTTTCCTCATGTTGCATCCTGCTCCGCCCGTCTTGATTCGTGAACGTCTCTTGTCCGAGGCGGTACGTCGGCATGAGCTTTCAGCACGAGCTCTTCCGGAGATTCAGGATCTTTTGCGACAAGGGTTGTCGTTTGAGCAGGTGCTCGTCGGAACGGGCTTGATTACGGCTCGGACGTTCCTTTCTTGGATGCAAACGGCCTGTGGGTTGCCCATTCTGAGCCCAACAGGTGGAGATCATACGCTCCCGCCCGGTCTCGAACTAGAACTTGTTCTAGCCTGGCAGGTGATTCCACAAAAAGTTTCCGCAAAAAAATGGGTGGTTGGTCTCACAAATCCATGGGATCAAGATATCCGTGCGGCTGTGGAAGCAGTGGCGGTTGAGCATGGATGGAGCCTCGAGTTTGCCTACGTACTCCCTTCGGTCGCAGATGAATGGCTCCACGCAGCGGGGGAAGCGCGTCGTTCGGCGGACGCGTTGGCGCACTACGCGCGTAACTTGGTTGAGCGCGTGCAGCGAGAAAAACGGCATACGCTGATTCAGGCCGGACACACCTCACATCCGCGTGAGGCGGTCTCTCATGTTCCGGCCGCTTGGTTTCCCGCATTGCATTTGCGTCTCACGCGTCGAGCAGGAACGAGTGAACTCACGGTCAAACGCCACCGGCACCACCATCACGCAAAACTTGAACTGGAAGCACGACGCACGACAACAGCCCCTCAATCGGAAGCAGAACACCCCGTTCGTGACTGGAGCGAAACCTTTCAAGCGTTTTTTGATCAAGGTAAGCTGGTCTTTTTGTATGATCAACCGGGGGGATTGTTGGAGCGTTGGACGGATGTGCATGTTCCAAGGGAAACGGAAGAGTGGCGCGCGGGGAAGCGCTGGTTTGCTCAACCGACTTCAGAAAACCAAGAGGAGCTATTCCAGCTGACGCTCGCTGGGTATCCTGGAACGGTCTGTTTTCAGTCTAAGCAGGAACTTTCTGCATGGGAGCAGGCTGAAGCGGCCTATGTGCCCTATGCCGCTTGTATCAGCCGTGTCACGGACGAAGGAACGGCTTGGTCGCTCTACACCCTATGAACTCTCCCCGTTTGCTTCTCACAGAACCAGACCCATTCTTCGCCTCTGCGGCTATTCGTCAGTTGAGACAGGTTGGATTTGAAGTTGTTCACGCGGCGCATGGGCAGGAGGGGTGGGAAATGGTTTCGCGTGAACCGTTTGATTTGATTGTGACGGAATTAGTCTTGCCGCGCATGGATGGGTATCAACTACTCGAAGCCATTCGTGGGCAGGCGGACCTCGCAGCACTTCCAGTCTTTATCCTGACGCGTCTGGGTGCCCGCGAAGATGTGGAGCGTTGTCGTGAACAGGGGATTGGAGACTACTTTATTAAACCGCATCATCGCTTGGACTGGATCGCGCAGCGTTTATTCCAAACCTGGCAACAACACGCGTTGTCTCACGCCTAACCTTCTCTTTTATGTCTTTTTTTCGTACCACGCGCCCAGGGTTCAGTCTGTTGGAGGGCTTGATTGTGCTCGCGATGATCGGCTTGCTCGCCGCTTTTGCGGCCGTCTCGTTGAATAGCGCTCGTGCACGTACAAGAGATGCTCAACGACTTTCCAGTATGAGTACCGTGCGTTCTGCTCTCCAGCTCTTTTGGCTCGAGAAAGCGACCTACCCTGCAAGCCAAGGGCTGAATATTGGCCAGGCGGCTACTAAGAGCGAGGTTTTAACGAGTAATGGCTTTATGTCGCGCGCCGAAGCCGCGGGGAATGTCTATCTGCCTAACGTGCCAACCGGTCCAAAAGTTGGGGAGTTCTACGCCTACAAAGGCGGACCAAACGGCTATTCCATCCGTTTCCAAACAGAAAGCGATACAGAATTCGGAAAAGCAAATATCTACTACGTCCATTCAAACGGCATCGACCGAGACGAAACGTTGAAATAATCCGTAAAATAGCAACGCACCCGGAGACAGAAGCGGGAGTGGGTGGTGCTATTCTGTCTGCGGGCGCTGAGAGCTGGCTTCAATTGTGTGGGCGAGGCGTGCCTCCGTCCGCGTGTTCTCGCGAGCTCGATGGGGGATCGAAGTCCTCTGGCGTCAGGGAGATGTCTTGCCAGGTCGCGGGAAGGCGGTTTATCACCACTGGTTCACGACGTGCGTCTTCGTGAGCCGGGTGTGGAGGAGTACTCGAACAGCTTGTGAGGCCAAGGGAGAGTAGGAAGACCAGGGAGAATGAGCGCATGTTCACCTTCTCTGTGACGGTTTTGAACGCTGATGGACGAGCCATTCGTCTCAAGTCAGGACAGCAGCGTTTCATAATATAGTATAAAAGTCAATCAGAGTCCCGTCTCAATGTTGGGCTGAGTTGTTTTTGGACGTGTTCAGTTGCTACACTCCTTAGAGCTATGTTGAGCCAATCTGAAGCTGCGAAACGCGTACTGGTTTTACGCCAAGAAATTGACAGATACCGGTACGAATACCACGTATTGGATGCACTTTCGATTAGCGAGGCGGCCCTGGATTCTTTAAAACATGAGCTGTTTAAGCTCGAGCAGGAATATCCGGAGTTGGTGACTTCAGATTCACCCACCCAGCGTGTAGCAGGAAAGCCGCTCGAAGGGTTTGTAAAAGTGCCCCATGTGGTGCCGATGCGTTCACTGGAAGATGTTTTTAGTCGTGAAGAAGCGAACGAGTGGCTTGAGCGTTTGAAGCGACTTGAGCCAGGGGCAAGCTTTGATTTTTTTGCCGAAGTGAAATTGGATGGGTTGGCGGTATCGATCGTGTACATCGATGGCGTCCTAACGCAGGCGGCAACACGTGGGGATGGGCGAGTTGGTGAAGACGTCACGCACAATATTCGCACCATCGAGGCACTGCCTTTACGTTTACGTCTGCCAACAGAAAAAGAGCTCGATCAGTTTGCGAAGGCCTACAAGCTGGAAAACGCTATGGCCTTGAAGACTCTTGTGAAAAATGGATTGCGTGGCCGCATTGAGTTACGCGGTGAGGTCTATCTTTTGCGGAAGCAATTGGAGAAGTTGAACAAAGCACTCACGGCGCGTGGGGAAGAGCCGTTTGCGAATCCACGTAACGCGGCCGCTGGGGGGATCCGCCAGCTTGATCCGAAACTCGCCGCAGAGCGCGGCCTCTCATTTAGCGGCTGGCATTTGTTCGGCGAGTTTGGCCTCACGACTCATGAGCAAGCACATGCCCTCATGGCACTGTTTGGGATTCCAGGGAATGCCTTAACTCGTCCCTGCGCCTCGCTTGAAGAGGTTGAACGTTTCATGGAGGAAGTTGGGAAAAAGCGTGACC
>CAZRDS010000041.1:0-10544 GCA_964598895.1 uncultured Gammaproteobacteria bacterium
TTTTAGAAAACCGAACCCAACTCGGAGGCAATGTGCGGAACCTGATGGAAGATCTCCATCGCTTTCACGATCGTTTGAATGGAGAGAACATGGTCTCGCTCATCGAGCTCTTGAGCCGCTTTCTTGATCACACGACCTTCAAGCTCCCAGAAGAAGCCTTCACGCACGCCATTCAACAATTCGCAGAAAGCCATCCGCTCTCAACCGACGAAGCCGAGAGCTTGCCCTTTCTAACGCGACTTTTGGTTCTCTCACATATTCTGAGTCTGTCGGAAACATTGTTGATAAAGATTCTTTCTCCAAACGAAACAAAGTTCGGCCTACTCTTGCCACGCATTGAGGCCTCAATCGAAACGCTCTGGAAATTTGGAGATATCGATTGGGAAACGCTCGTTGCAACTTCAAGCGACGCCGACCGATTGCTCGCTCTCGACCCAACCGGCACCTACGCGCGTATGACTCCCGCCACGCGTACCGCCTACAAAGAGCGTCTCCGTTACCTCTCACACATGACGGGTATTTCGGAACACCGCTTGGCCGAGCAATCTCTCACCTATGCACTCTCCGCCACCACACCCTACAAACAACACATTGGATATTGGATCATGGATGCTGGCCATGAGCGATTGTTAAATGGCTTTCCCTCTGCACACTATACCCTTACCTATCTTTTTATTAAATTATTGCGCGTGGGTTATCTGCCGCTCCTCGCTTTCTCTACTTTGATCTCAGCAGGATTGGTCTGTTTTGCCTTCCCAGCAGTCTATACGCCGCTTGTCTTTGTATTTGCCTGTTTTCCTACCCACAAAGCCACCAAGCAGCTCTTGGATAGCGTGGTCAAAACGCTTGTTCCCCCCACCTTCTTACCCGCGCTCGATTTGAAGGAAGACTTCACCCCAGAAGAAACAACGATTTTTGCCATCCCCGCCTTCCTTTCAAATCAAGAAACGCTCAAAACGCTACTCTCTAAATTAGAGGTGGCGTACCTTGGAAACAAGGGTCGACATATCCACTTTTGTTTACTCTTGGATGCTCCTGACAAACGCACGGCCCCAGGAATACACGATGCCGAACTCCGTGCAGAGGCGAAACAAGCCATTCAGGCGCTGAACGAACGCTACGGCGAAAAGAATACGTTTCTGGTATTCCTGCGCGAGAACCTTTTCAACCCACAAGAAGGGGTATTCATGGGCTGGGAACGTAAACGCGGCAAACTCCTCGAGTTTATGAAGGTACTGCGGAAGCAGACCATCAAGAGTCCCTACGAACTCTTCCCTTCCTTCACCGATCATGCCGAGTTTGTCGTAGTAGTCGATGAAGATGCGCACGTCCCGAGTCAGCTGATCAGTCGGTTGGTATCGATCCACGCACACCCGCTGCGCCGACCCGCCCTTGAGGACTCGGGTGGTGCACCTATCCATGGCTCGACGTTTGTACAACCGCATGTGGGACTGTGGTTCGCCGAACGAACGCAGCTATTACCAAAACTCTTTGGCGAAGAATCCAGCTCACAGGCCTATTCGACCCAAGTCGCAGAAACCTACCAAGATTTATTTGGGCGAGGAAACTTCGTAGGGAAGGGAAGCATTCACATCGACGCCTTCCTCGCGAGCCTGGATGGCTTTTTCCCGGAGAACCAAGTCCTAAGTCACGACTTGCTCGAAGGGAATGTCGCAGGAACAACCTTTGCCAATGACGTGATCCTCTACGATGAATTCCCGCTCAGCGTATCTTCCTATTTGAGTCGACTTCACCGTTGGATCCGCGGGGATTGGCAGACCGCTCCCTGGCTCTCCTCTCAGATCCGCCATGCCGACGGAACACGCTCCCCAAATCCATTAGGGAGCCTCGAGCGTTATAAAATTTTCGACAACTTGCTCGAGAGCCTCGCACCGGCCGCCATGCTGGGCCTATTGTGCATCGCTCTCGCGCTGTCTGCACCGCTAGCGATCTTCGCGGCCTGTCTCTTGCTGTCGATCGAGGTTTTTTCGCTCATCGATACCGCCTTCCAAGGCGCTTATCTCCTCCTGTCGTTCTTTGCACCGACAGCGACAAACATCCCTGCGCGCTTGTGGAAGTTTGTCACCCACCTCCTCAAGCTCATACAGCGTTCCCTCTTCGTCCTTGGCATGTTTCCGTACGTTGCCGGAATGGGACTCGATGCTTTCTGTCGGGCGCTGTATCGCCAAGTCGTGAGCAAACGACAGCTCCTCGAGTGGAACACTGCGAGCGCAGCGGAACACACGGGTTCTTGGCAACGAGAGCTCCACCCCTTTCTCCCTGGACTCGGGCTCATTCTGCTTGCAAGTAGTTTCCTGCTCTTCACGGGTCAGGCGCCTGTTGCAGTGCTCTTTAGTGTCTTTCTTTGCTTTGCCTTTCCGCTCATCGTGCGGCAGCTCTCCGCGCTTCGCCCCGCTCCACCCACGCTCACAAAACAAGATCGCACATTACTTGGAACGATCGCGCTGCGCTCTTGGGAGTACTATGCCACCCACGTCAGCAAAAAGACCGCGTTCCTGCCACCTGATCACTTTCAGGATTTTCCGAATCGCAAAATCGCAAACTACACTTCCGTCAGCAACGTTGGTTTTTATGTGGTTTCGATTCTCTGCGCGCACAAACTAGGCTATCTCTCACTCGAGGAAGCGCTCGAACGTCTTGAAAAAACCATTACCACCCTCGAGCATCTCCCACGACACGGCCCCCTGTTCTACAACTGGTATTCACTCAAACCAAGAACGTTTGCTCGAAATGAAGGAACCTTCATTTCGAGTGTGGATGCTGGAAATTTACTGGCTTGTCTCATCACGGTTTCGTCTTGGCTCTTAAGTCAATCGACCAGTGCAGAGACACTCCGCGGACGCGTGGAAGCACTCCTCCATTCGATGGATTTTCAAGCCCTGGTCTCACGACGAAGACTGTTGCTGTCGGTTGGTTTTGATGCAAAAACAAAAGTTTTGAGTCCGTTCTCCTACCAAACGCTCGCATCCGAATCGCGCCTGTCAGTTCTCTTGATGCTCGCGAAACGCGACGTGCCGCTCAAGGCTTGGAGCGTCTTATCGCGCATTGTGAAACGCCAACCAACCGGCGGACCAGCCGCCGTCTCCTGGACCGGCACCCTCTTCGAATACCTCATGCCCAACCTATTCTTCGCCGAACCAAAGGGCTCGATCATGGAGAAAAGTTCAAGGAGTGCCTACGCCAACCATCGAGCCTTCGCAAAAAGCCACGGCCTGTGCGGAGCCTTATCGGAATCGGGCTATGCTCAGCTGAACGAAACAGGTGATTACGGCTACAAAGCCTTCGGCGTTCCAAGCCTCGCCCTTTCTCCGCATGCCGACAGCCGCTTGGTAATCGCCCCCTACGCCGTCGTGCTGGGGTTGGGCGTTGACCCAAAGAATGCGTTAGCCGACTTGCACCGCCTCTCCAAGCGCGCCTTAGATCGTTACGGTCTCCTTGAGGCGATTGACTACACCGCCGATCCCGCCGGTCAACGGATCGGCAGCTACATGAGCCACCACCAAGGGATGATCTTAGGCTCGATCGTGAACTTTCTGTATGAGGGGTTTCTGCAAAAGCTCTTCTCTTCACATCCACTGGTCCAGACCGTCCTCTTCCTCACCGATGAAGTAGCCGCCCCGCTCACCGAAGAGCTCTTTCCAGCCAAAGGCTAAAGGGAGGCGCGTAAATGTGTTAGGCTGTTCTCCATAGATCTGCTTCATTTTTCTCTCGTTATGATGATGGTATCCGGCTCTCGCCAACCTACAAGCCTCTCAACCGTCGCAATTCTTCTCATTTTCCTCGTAGGAATTGGAGGGATTGTCGGCGGAGCCGTCTTCTGGGTGCATACAAAAGAAGCAGAAATTGCTCAAACCTTTCCCTTGCCTACAGGCGTCATCGCCACACAGGTGGACGCTATCCAAGCCCTGCCGCAGATCCAAGCAGCCTTAGGCGGGGCTGAGTTCATCTCGTTGCATGCAACCGTCGTGAAACGTGATGGCAGCGTTGACGTCACCACAGAGAGCTCGCCACCTGCGCTTATAGAGTATGAATTGTTCCGGCCCTCAAAAACGGCCACCCCTTCGGCCTACCACACTGATGAAGCCCTTGCTGGCACCAAAATCACCGCGCGGATCATAGAGAAAGGACGAGTCAGCTCCATTTCTCAATCGGGCGGGTCTCTCTCCATGAAGTTTCGTCTTCGTAACGAAGGCTTCATGGCCTCATACACCCCAAACACTCATCTGAGCGAGGCCCCCGGCGCGCTTCCTACCTGCCCCTTCAAGCAACTCTGGGACCAGATCCCGCTCGCCTCAACCCTCCTCCCGGACGAACGTGCCGATATCCGCTTCACCAAAGGTTCGTACACTTTCCTCCTGCCGCGCCTAGGAAGAATGTATTATTTCAACACTGATTGCGCTCTCCACTAACATTCTCTCATGTCCACCTCCTCCGTCGAACTCTCCATTCAAATTGATGCGGCCCCGTCTAAAGTCTGGGCTATTTTTGTGGACCCTGACCTCACGCGACGCCTCGGAGGAACCTACGTTTCTACTTGGGAAGTCGGTTCGTCGATCGCGTGGCGTGGCATGGACGCAAAGATCTACACACGCGGCCAAATTCTTGAAATCGAGGCAGAGCACCTACTCAAGCACAATTTACTCTTCCCGCTGCTCCCAACCGCAGAGCGACCCTCAACCGTCCACTCAACACTTACTTATCGTCTCGTGAGAAACCCAACGGGAACCACGCTCACGGCTCGTGAAGAGTTTCCGGCTCCCCTGTCGCCCGAAGTCTACGCCAACGCCGAGCAGGGCTGGCGTATTTCGCTCGAAAGCCTTAAAACAGTGGCAGAAAAGTACTAACCCACCCCATGTCGTTTCAAGTCCTCCTCTTCTACAAATACGTCACGATCAAGGACCCGCACACCTTTGCGGAGTCTTTTGAGGCGCGCGCGAAGGAATTGGGCCTGAAAGGACGAGCCCTGATCGCCGAAGAAGGCCTCAATGCCACCCTCGAGGGCGAAACTGAGAATGCCGAACGCTTCGCCCAAGAACTGCTGCAAGATGCTCGTTTTGCCGACATGAATATCAAACGCAGCCTGGGCGACGGGAAAACCTTTCCCAAACTCTGGGTACGCGTGCGCCAAGAGATCGTGGGAACGAAGCTCAGCGAGCACGAAGCGGATCCGCGCGTACGCACTTCACCCCACCTCAAGCCGGAAACCCTGCGAGCGATGTATGAACAGAACGAAGACTTCGTCGTGGTCGACATGCGGAACTCGTACGAGTTCGTTTCTGGACACTTCAAGAATTCGATCGATCCAGGAATGCGTGCCTCGCGTGATTTGAAACAGGCGGTCGTAAAACTCGCGCCCTACAAAAACAAAAAGATCGTGACCGTCTGCACGGGGGGTGTACGTTGCGAAAAAATGTCGGCGTACTTGTTGAATCAAGGCTTCACGGATGTTTCACAACTCGAAAACGGCATTCATGCCTATATGGAAAAATATCCTGGGAAGGATTTCTTGGGCACGCTCTACACCTTTGATGAGCGTGTGATGATGGACTTCGGGGGAGAACGCGAAATTGTCGGAAGCTGTCACCACTGCCACGCGCAGACCGAACGGTATCTGAACTGCGCCAACGACGAGTGTCACTTGCACTTATTAGTCTGCGAAGCGTGTGCCCCAACCAAAGAACAAGCCTTTTGTGGCGCACGTTGCAAAGCAGAAGCGGCGTGGCTCAAGACAAAGAAGCGCTCGCGGGAAGTGGCGGTACTCGCGCACAAACGTCTACGTCGCTACAAGCGTATTGTTGTAGGGCGTTCACGCACCCTCTACTGGACGGTTCGAACGGGGAAATTGTTTGCCGCAAAATAATCTTTTCTACCCCCTATGGAATCATCTCCATCCCCCATCTACGATGTCGCCATCATTGGAGGTGGTGCCAGCGGGACGTCCCTGCTCTACACCCTTGCGCACTACACAAATGTCGCAAAGATCGTCTTACTAGAAAAGTACGATCGCCCGGGTCAAGTGAACACAAAAGCCACCAATAACAGCCAAACGTTGCACGTGGGCGATATTGAGACCAACTACACTCTCGAAAAAGTGCGCCAGGTAAAACCGGCTGCCATGATGGTTGCGCGCTACGCAGAACAGCTCCCCGCCGAGGAACGTGCCGAGATTCTCTTTCCCGTTCAGAAAATGGTCTTAGGCGTCGGCGCAGAAGAAGTAGCTTCACTTGAGAAGCGTCATGCAGAACTCAAGGAGCTCTTTCCTGATCTGCAAAAACTCTCGCGAGCAGAGATTGCACAAGTAGAACCGCGGGTCGTTGCGGGCCGAAGCGAAACTGAACCCCTCATCGCTCTCTGCACCAAACAAGGGTTCGGCGTTGATTTTGAGCGCCTCTCACAATCGTTCGTCGACCATGCAACTGCCGATAAGCCCGATAGTTCCGTCCGTTTCAACAGCCAAGTTGAATCCATTGTATTCAATGCAGATAAGACCTATACGCTCGCGATCAAAGACGGAACAAGCGTGACCGCCAAGGTGCTTGTAGTAAACGCGGACTCGTATAGCTTGCTGCTCGCAAAGCAGCTTGGGTACGGCAAACATTTTTCCTTGATTCCGATCGCCGGAACCTTTTATTTCTCAAAGCAGTTACTGAACGGAAAAGTCTATACCGTTCAAGAACCACGCTTGCCATTCGCGGCAGTACATGGCGACCCAGATGTCCGTGTGGCAGATGTCACACGCTGGGGTCCAACGGCGCGCTTTCATCCGGTGCTCGAGAGCCGGAATTTCAAAACTGCCTTTGACTATCTGCGCTCCTCTGGACTCGGTAACTTCCAGACATGGATCAGCTTTTTCAAGATTTTGCTGGACCCGGTGCGTTTTACCTACCTCCTGAAGAACATGTTGTACGAACTCCCTTGGGTCGGGACACAACTCTTCGTGCATAACGTAAAAAAGATCGTGCCAAGCATTCGTGCGCAAGACCTCAAAAAAGCGGATGGGTACGGTGGAATGCGTTTGCAGCGTGTCGATACAAAGACGCGTGAATTGCAGCTCGGCGAAGGAAAGATTATTGGGGAGAACAGCATTTTCAACATGACCCCTTCCCCAGGGGCGAGCGTCTGCTTGTACAACGCCATGCGTGACACCGAAAAAGTGATGGGATTCTTGAACAACGCGTACACCTTTGAGGAGGCGCGTATGAAGGCAGAGCTCTTCACGACCCAAGAAGAAAAAGTACTGGGACCTGTGTCGATCCCAGAAGGGTACGCCTCGTAAGGCGTGTGGTTAAAATTTGATGTAGACGACCAACATTCCAAGTAGGACCAACGCCTTCACCATAATGTGAGGGTGTTGTTTTCGAAGTTCAAGGCCGATACTGAGGCCAAGAGCGAGAGAAAGAATGACCAAGGCAGCCAGGTAAAACCAATGGACGATTTCAAAAACAGGAATAGATTGTGAGAGCCACGATTTTGCTTGAATGTACTTTTGCCAAGGAGTTTCACTGACGACTTTTGGATGCTGCCACTCGATCGCTTCGACGTAGGAGGTGCCGTTTTTCATCGTCACTTTAAGCGTAGGCGGCAAGACGACGTGGAAGAGTTCGTCGGATGTTTCCGGAACGGTCATCGCACCTACGTACACATGATCCGGCTTTGGCTGAAGCCAGAAGTCGTAGCCATTCACGAGTACGTGCGCCGAGGCAACCTCACCTTCGATCACCGCCTGCGCCTCAAGCGCGACTCGGTTCCCATCTGCATCTTTCCATCCCACATAGGAACGATCTGTGTCGTAACGATACGGCAAAACCGGAGGCACTTCGGACACGGGTTCTGGGCCTGCGGTAATGACGGGCGTAGTTGGCTCAGAAACAGGAACCGGGACGACTGCGGGCGCTACCGGGGCCGTCACCGGAGGCACCACCGGCTTCACAACCGAAACAGGCTTTGGCGCAGCCGCGACCGGCTTCACACGTTCCAAACGCGCAACCACCACGGGCTTTGGAGCTGGCTCTGCAGGTCGCATCGCGATCTGCATGGCTGCATTCGGATCGGCAGGTGCTGGATGCGGGTTTTGTGGTTCAGGCTGAGGTGTAGCTGGAACAAGCTGCTCCTTTGGAGGCGCCTGTTGAATCATCTCCTGATGACGCACGCCAAAGTGCTGCGCCACAAACACCGTAGGCTTACCTTGATACACTCCCCCTTCAATCCCAACCCCAAACTCTTTAAAGGCAGGGTCGACCAAATTGGCGTAATGCGTCGGACTTTTCATCCAACCGTTCATCGCGCCATCCGCATCGGAAAAGCCCATCGCCAAGTTCTCGCCCGCTTCTTCATACGGATACCCCGCCTGCGCCAAGAAATAGCTCAAACGATGCCCTTCTGGACTCACATGGCTAAAGTACTCCTTCTGCCCCATGTCGAGCGCCTTGGCATCTGCAGAACGCACCAAGAGTGAGCTGACATTCAACTCTGGCAGCCCTTGTTCATGCCGCACTTCATTTGTTCGCGCGATAATCTTCGCTCCTTGGTCCGCAAGTACATCCGGTGCCACAAACGCCTCCGCAGGGATCAACACGGCCACCACGATCAAGACGACCTTCAGGATCGTAAACAACACCCCATACAGGAAGAGATGATGGCTGTGCAGCGCATGGGCGTGATACTTGTTTCCTTTGTGGGGAATCAGGTATTTCTTGAGGGTGCGATGCGCGCGGCGAACGTGCGGGTGCATGAGGGGCAAAAGGAGCCTAACGCCCAGAGAATAGCATGCGGGAATCAAAAAACGTAGGACCGTGAGGCCCTACGTTTTTGCATTGTTTGTCTCGTTGAGACTAGCGGCTTGCCTGGTAGCGAGCGACGGCAGCGCGGACAGCGACTCCGTAGTAGCTCGAGATGCGCGTTCCGCGTGGCATGAAGCCTCCGGCGATGAGCTGACGGCTCAAGCGACGAACGTCTGGGTGCGTCTGACCAAAGGTCAAACGGGCAATCATTTCGTCTAAGTTTCCATTGTGGGCATCGACGTAGCTCGTGACAGCCGCCAAGGTCACTGGACCGTAGTAGCTTGTGACAACCCAACCACGTGGCATCAAACCGGCGTTGACCAATTCGGTCTGCAAGGTGCGGACGTCAGCGGCACGGCGGCCGTAGCGCAAGCGAGCGATCAATTCATCAATCTTTGTGATACGTTCACCGAGAACCTGGCCATCTTCATCGTCTGTCGTGACAACCGTCGTTGTAGCAGCTGTTGGGCGCATTGCGTGGAACACAATGGTTGCGCTCACTGGGGTGGAAGAAATACCACACTCATCGTAGAAACGAACGTAAACCGTTTTTGATCCTTCGCCTTCGGACAACGTCCAGTCCATGGAACCGTTGGCAGCAATCAAGGAAGCGTTGGTGAACGCAGCGTCGTTTGAGATGGCCATGCGGCGAGCGTTACCACCATTGATGGTCAACTGGACCAAGCGGCTGTACACGGAACCGTTCTCGTTTGCGATGCGCACGCGGAAGCCTTCTGCAGGAGCGGAGAGCGTCTGAGCACAACCAGAACCACCACCACCGCTAATACCACCCTTTCCGCCTTCTGAACTGCCACCGTATCCGGATGCAGCTGAAACGGAAGATCCAACCAAGCTTGCTCCAACAAGGAGCGCGGCCGCAAAAGCGACTTTTCCTTTGAACATGTTCATGTAATTCAGCAATGAAAAGAATAATCAGGACGGTCGCTACTTTAGTGGGTGAGTTGATACATCGTCAACCCATCCCATGTGTATGATTTTAGGCTGGGTTGATGCAAAAAGTCAGATCCTCAGCAATTTGAATCGTTGAAATATCTTGGATATCTTGCAACAAGGGCATTTCTATACCTTATTTTAAAGGTTCCTATCATTTTCGGGTCGCCCCGAAAATGATAGGAGTTGAGCAATTCTCTAAAAGAAATTTCTTGAACCTCTCAACATTGCCCGCTGTACTGAATTGTCTGGCTTCCAAAATTGAACTGATCGTAAATGATATCCGCTTCTTTCTTTGGCACATCAAAGTACGTAAGTACAGCATCGTTCACCATCGCCATGAGCTCTTCCTGATCTTTTGCTTGAGTTACCAATCCATGCAGCTCGGCAGATGTCGCCACGAACCATCCATTGGGGGTAATGCGGACATTCAAATTAATCTTATCTGGGATGCCGTATTTACGCTTAATCAAGACTGGATCCTGATGAGGAAACAGCGTCCGAAATACTCTATACAGAGCATTCTGCGAAGACAGCATATCTAACGAAAAAGGTATCATTGTTCGGATGTTTAGACTAGTTAGTCTTATACCCCGTTCCATAGATCTACTACGATCGTCAAGACCTATTTCTTGCAACTCATACCAATTTCGGAGCGCCCCGAAATTGGTATGAGTTGCCATAAATACAGCCCGATCATTTTACCGGCGCCGGTAAAATGATCGGAACCCTTATTTTACTTGATTTTTTCTCTGTTTTCCGCTATTTTCCGCTAAATGCGTTTGCGAGCTC
>CAZRDS010000042.1:0-2434 GCA_964598895.1 uncultured Gammaproteobacteria bacterium
ACACCTTACTTCACGAAATTGAAAACGGTCTTTGCAGGGGCGGCAGCGGCGGGGGAGTTGGTGATGTTTTGGGTGATGTAAACGGCGCGAGAAAAAAGCGATGCTGGATGAAGTCCGGTGTCGCTTTTTGTATGTCTGCTCAAAAACTTGTATCTTTTATTATTATGAGCTAACGTTGGATTCGCTCTCTCGATTTTTCCACCAACCGAGCTCAGGCTCACTACAAAGGTTCGCACGCATGAAGACGTTCAAGATCCTCCCGGCTTTCCTCGCGCTTGTCTGGGCCGCTGTGTCCTGCCTCGGCCTCTTCACGACGCTGGGAGTCCTCGTAATCTGTCACGAGCGCCTGGGAATGTTCAAGCCCATGCAGTACCGGGCCTGGTTCACTGCCCTGCAGTCGTGGTTCTCGGCGGTGCTGCTGTATGGACTGTGCTTCGTTCTGAGGATCGAGGTGGTGTTCGACGCGGACGAGATCAATCTCTCGCACGCCTGGTCGATCATGATGCCGTCCAACCATGTCTGGTTGGGCGACCCGCTTTTCGTCTATCTTGCCTTGCGCAAGGTGGGAAGAAAGGACATCACTTGGGTGATGAAGGAGTCCCTCAGGCGCACGCCGTTCGGGTGGGCCGCTGGGAAGATGGGCGCAGCGTTCGTCACGCGAGAAGGCGGCGATGATTTCACCAAGATTCGTGCCGCTGCAAAGTGGGCAGAGGAGCATGGGTTCGTGCTCTCCATCTACCCAGAAGGCACGAGGCGAAAGGTGATTCCTCCTGGTTCTGAGTACAAGCGACTGCAGAAGCTGAGGACGGGGGGTGTGCAGACAGCCGCAGAAGAACTGAAGGAGGCGCCCTTCCTCGTCCTGGCTCTTCACTGGAGCGGGGGAGAGGACGACCTCTCGCCAGGGCGCACTTGGCGGGAATTCCTGACGGACATCGCGAACCTGTACGGCCGGACGGTGACAGTCCGTCTCAGGTTCACGCAGAGGAGCGAGGTCGGGGATCCCAAGCTCTTTCTCCGGCACTGCTGGAGCCAGATGGACGACTGGCTCGTGCAGCAGGACGCGCAACCCAACTGAACCCCACGGCGACCTGCCCGTGGGGTCTTCGTGTTTTAAGAGAATTATTTTATACGCCAAGTTGTTTTTTCAGTTCTTCTTCGGCGCTTGCGGGATTTGTTTTTCCAGCCGAGGCTTTCATCACCTGCCCGACAAACCATTTGAGAACGGTGAACTTTCCTCCGCGTACCTGAGCAGTCTGGTCTGGGTTGTGAGCAATAACGTCACTCACAATTTTTTCTAAGAAGGCACTGTCTTGAACTTGTGCGAGGCTATGGGCCTCGACCCGATTTGAGGGATCGGCCTTTGTGTCGATCATGAGAGCGAGCAGTTTTAATCCATTCGCACCAGTGACTTTCCCTTGATCGATGAGTAGCAAGAATTCAGCCATGTTTTCTGGATCGATGAGCCCGTGTGGAGTCGCAATGCCTCGTTCTGCAAGCAGGCCAGAGAGCTTGTTCGTCATCCAGCTTCCCGCAAGTTTGGCGAGTCGTGTGCGTTTTTCTGTAAGAAGTGTTGCGCCATCTTTTCCGCTCGTATCCGAAGCTTCCAACCAGCTTCCAAGCTCGCTCATGGTCTCCTCCAGGAAGCTCACCCAATGATTGGCGGTGATAAAGGTTGCGTCTTGTTCGTTCAACCCAAATTCTTCACGCAAGCGGCGGCGTGTGGTCGAAGGAACTTCAGGCATACGGCGACGTTCCTCTTCACGCCAGGTTGCGAGCGGGAGGGGAGGGAGGTCTGGTTCTGGGAAATACCGATAGTCAGCTTCAGATTCTTTGACGCG
Organism: uncultured Gammaproteobacteria bacterium; assembly: GCA_964598895.1. Taxonomy (GTDB): domain Bacteria; phylum Patescibacteriota; class Patescibacteriia; order 2-12-FULL-60-25; family 2-12-FULL-60-25; genus JAGOTP01. Next base: position 1,839 of record CAZRDS010000042.1, read on the forward strand.
CTGTTCAACTGTTTCGTTTGTTTGGTCGTTCCAGCCTCGGGTTGTTGTGTGAGGAATGGTTCCAGCGGCTAAGAGCTTGCTCTGACGTTCAATTTCAAACAGAAGCGCATGTTCAACCGAGCGAAATGAGTTCAGGTTTTTCACTTCCGTTTTTGGATTGAGCCGCTTCATGTCGAGCGGTGATTTGTCTGCGAGAGCCGCAGCTACATCATCTACAGCTAACAAAGAAACGTTAGCATCGCAGCGCATCATACCTTTCTCCATGTCGGCATCGGAGGCGCCGATGGCGCGCAAGAGCGACTGAAGCTCCTGAAGGAAGAGCTTTGCTTCCTGAGGAGAACGGAAATCTGGCCCCGTCACAATTTCGATGAGCGGAGTTCCGGCGCGATTGTAGTCGACATAGGTCGTGTTCGAAGCGCCTTGGTGCAGGTTTTTGGCTGCGTCTTCTTCCATGTGCGCACGCTCGATGTGGATTGCGAGCTCCTGACGTTCGGCTGAGTTCCCAGGAACGCTGATCGTGAGTGTTCCATGTTCTACGACGGGGTGTTTGTACTGGGTGATCTGGTAGCCCTTCGGAAGATCAGGATAGAAATACT
>CAZRDS010000042.1:2444-10266 GCA_964598895.1 uncultured Gammaproteobacteria bacterium
ATGGTGGCATTCAAAGCCAGCCCAACGCGAAGCGCTTTGCGGACCGCTTCTTCGTTAAGTGTGGGCAAAACACCAGGATGCCCTAAACAAATTTGGCAGCTCGCACTATTGGGTGCGGCCGTTTCATCGACGGAAGGACAGCTGCAAAAGAGCTTACTTTTGGTTTTGAGACGCGCGTGGATTTCGAGGCCGATGATCGGTAAAAAAGCCGGTGACATATGCCGTTTAGAGTAACCCGTCGGTCGCCCGATTGTCGAGCTAGCGCGTTCGTTTGAGTTCGAGGTACAGCGTGACCATTAAATGGGTCAAGAAGGGGATCGTGACCAAGAGCGGAATGGAGTTGATGACTTGAAGGGCGCTGGAAGCGATTTGGGTCGACGGTGGTCCGAGAATCGTCCAGTTGATAAAGCCTACTTGGCTGACCAATGCCGATGGTTGATAGCCTGCAATCAACCCCACCAAAATTTCGATAATAGATCCAGCCACCATACTCACGAGTAAGATGAGGAAGCCAGGGAAGACGAGGCGAAGCATGGTACCCCACCAACGGCCTTTTACGAGTTCAGCTGAGCGTGCCAGAGCTTGGCGTCCACCACGACCTTCATCCAGGTAGACATACCCAGCAAAGGCAAAGGCACCCGTGAGCCAGATTCCAGGTAGGACGAAGACGAGCGCGCCACCAGCCGCAGCAAGTCCGCTCATGAGGCTGATGAGTAAGAAGCCGCCAAGCATCGCCACGGTAGGGGCTTTGAACTTCTTATCTTGTCGTTCGGTGAGCACGGTGGTCGTGATGCGCAGCGTAACCCAGGTAGTTCCAATGATCTGGATCAGCAGAATATCCAGGATATGGATGGCTAAACGCAGCCATTCTGGAACATAGAAGGAAATGACGGCGAGCACGAAGGACAGAACGGCGAGTCCTACGAGTCCCATCGCTTCTTTTATGTCAGTGCCAAGGTACTTTTTGCCTTCATGCCAGGTACGGACGCAGACTTCGGAGGGGGAAATGAACGGCTGAGCCATAGATAAGGGAAGTGTACCACAGGAACCAAAAACCCTGCACCGGAGGAGCAGGGTTTTTGGCAATCATTGTGATTAGCGGCTAGCTTTGAGCGAGTGGAACAATTTGGCGTGGACAACCTGCATGAGTCCCGTCGTTACAAGAGAAAGGAACAAGTTCACGATCACTGCAGCGATAAAGAGGATACCCGCAAGAATAAGCACCGGGATGCTAGCAGCAGATAATCCGCCGGAACCTCCTTCTGAGAAGCTCATGATAGCGGCTGCGCCTCCTATGACGGCAAGTAAAACAGGAACCGCGTAGACCGCAAGATTAATAATGCCAATGATAATCTGGAACACGATACTTGGGAAAATTAGGCGCCAGAGCGTTTTCCACCAGCGACCTTTCACCAGTTCCATGGAACGGCTGAGTGCGGCTGTGCCGGTCACTCCTTCTTCTAAGTAGGCCAAGGCGCTGAATCCAGCAGCGATGCTGAACCAGATCCCAGGGAGAATGAAGAGGATCATTCCACCCAATACAGCGAGACCGGTCATCAAGCAGATAAGAACGGTTGGCCAAAAGAGCTGTGTCAAACTTTTTTCTTTGGTTGCTTGGACCATCGTTCCGCCATCTTTCGCCAACGCGTAGCGCATAGCGTGAAGCGCCACCGCGAGACTTCCAATCATCAATACAACAAGCCCGATGAAACTTACCCAAAGTTGCTTGGTCCCAATTCCTACCGCGTACAGTATGAAGTAGACGATCATGACGGGAATAACCCAAAGATTCCGCTTCACGATGGCTTTCCAGTCGCTTTTGAACAAAACCCAGGAGTCATGAATCAAATCTGAAATGGAGATAAGAGGGGTCATAGATAAGGCTATAGTAGTCTACTTTGTCATTCACTGGTAGGCGACGAGTCGTTTAGGTTTTGCTCGTGATGTCTTGTTTGCCGCGCCGCACATCCCAATCATCAGAATCAAAATCAATATGCATCTTGAGATTTGGGAGTTTTTGTTGGAGTGCGCGTGCCATGTCTTGCGCGATAATCCGAAGACTTGGGTGAACGGTCTTTCCGGAGCGTAGTTCGATCGTGTAGAGCGCCGCAGGGAGCCCATAGGACACACGACAAGGCACACGGAAACCCATACCAATATAGTATTGTCTTACGATCGGGTTTTCGGAGATGTTTTCGATGGCTTGCGTTTGTTCTGCGATGAGTGTTTCTGCTTCTTTTCGGACCGCTTCTGGTAATTGATTCAGATACCACTGATCAAATCCAAAGCGTGTGCTCAAAAGCGGCATGCGGCAGACGCCATTTCGGTGACGTTGGATGTCACGGAACGAGCCAAAGTCCATAAGGAAATCAAACGTGACCAATCCAAGTTCAAGCAAGAAGATAGGTAATTCGGACTTCGCGGGACGTGTGTCGAATGCTGTTTTGTGAGCATCGATATCCGCGGGGGTGATAGGAGTTGTAAGGACGGTCTTATCTGGGCAGGTTGCGGGGTCGTAGTAGGTATACGTTTGAACCATCGCTTCACGATACGTCTCTTGGGCCTCGTAAAGTTTATGGCTGAAGCTATTTGGGTAGCGCGTTTTGAGCTCTCCCAAGATACGTTCTCCAAGCGCGCGGATCGTGGAGTCTGGATGATGGCGGAGGAGAGCGAGCTTACGGGCTGCCTGACGGAGGTTTGTGTGCCAAGCGAGCTGGGTCGTGACACCGGCAGGCAAGAAACCGCGCAATGTATCGAACGTTCTGGCTTTGACAGCTTTTTCGTACACTTTCTCATCCTCCTCTGGTTTACGGGGATAGAGCGATTTGATATGAGCTCCGACAGCTTCTTGCTTGCTTAAATAGAAAGCCATCCACCGATCAAGAATAGCTTTGCTCTCTGGGGTGCCAACCGGATCTTCCATTGCCTGTTTCGACATGTCGATGTAGCGAGTGCTGGTTTCTTGTCCGGAGTAGAGCGGCCAATCTTGAATCGCTTTGTCTGCGAGCATGCTCACGCCTTCAATAAAGATCGTCGTTGAACCACAATCCCCAATACTTTCATGTCCATAGCCGACATAAAATGACTCCATGAATTTTCCAGATCCGGAAGCTTTTACCTTTGCGAGATGTTCGGTAACGCTTGCAGCACTACGTGAGTAGAGCGCTTGCATCATGGCTATATCTTCTGGATTTTGATCATCGATCACGAAAATGCGTGGGTCTGGAGTCATAGAAGAAAAGAAGAATCTAGAGAAGAGTCTTTACACACTAGGTATCGTCGCTTGATGAGCTTCGTATCCAAGCTCTGTCATCATCGCGGTCACCTGAATTTCGAGGTCAACCAAGCCACGGCTGTTATCAAGTTTTTTCCAGGCACGATTCATGACGAGCGGAATCGTGACTTCTGTGGGAGCATGATCTTGAGCGACAAATTCTTGCCAGGTCATGTGCTGTTCGCCGCTCTTTTCTCCACGTTTCTTCATGCGTTCAAAACGCTGCTCCGCAGGAACATCAACCGATACCAACTTGAAGAAGGGGAGTGGTTCGAGCGCGACGATATCTTCTGGGCGACGAATGCCATCAATCACGACGATATCGCTTTGTGAAAGAACCGCATCTTTTTCGATAGCATATGACAACACATCTTCTCCGAAATTTCCGCGCAACGCATTCGACAAGGCAATGAAATGATCGCGTGAAGGCTCGATGTGCAGACGATTTAAAATATCCCCCAAAATGGCACTGAAACGTGAATAAGCGGCGCCGTATTGTTTCGTCAGAATATCTGCAACCGTTCCCTTCCCGCAGCCCGACTGACCGACGAGTCCAATGATGTGTTTCGGCATACGTGTCGAGAGTACTCGGTCGTCCTATGAGTGTCGACTCCGGACTTATCCGCACCGTCTCCCGAATACATTGAAAATAGTGTATGATTCCTGAGCTCAATTCATTTACCGTCTATTTTTATGGCACTGACACTCAAAAAGAAAGCCGCACCAGGCGCCTCTCACTTAAGCGCAGGTCTCGCTGCTGGCGCGATCCTCGGTCTCGCTGCGGGGTTGTTCCTCCAGTCTCGCAAGGGCAAGGAATTAACCAAGGATGCAGAGAAGAAAGCGAAGATGTTGCAGAAGCAGGTTATGAAGAAACTTGAAGGTGCTGGTGAACTTTCGAAGGAAAAGTATACAGAGATGGTCGACCAGGTCGTTGAGTTCTATCAAAAGAGCAAAGATGTCGCGACCAAGGAAGCTCCTCAGGTCCGCAAATATTTGCTCGGACGCTGGAACGAAGTGAAGGGATACTTGGAGCAGAAATAAAGCGTTACAGATGAAACAAAAAACGAGCCTAAACGGCTCGTTTTTTCTGCACAGTCTTACCTTGACAAAAAAGTAATTTTGTAGTATATTATTAACAGTAAGAACATCTGTTCTGAAAGGTTAAAAAGGAGCAACTGAAAAAAGTTCTATAGAAATAGATATAAAATAAGACGGAATGTCCATCGTGCGCACGGCTCTGGTGGTATCTACCACAAGAGCCCTGCCCATGACGGAAACGAAGGGGCAGATGAGTCGTTCAAGTTTCGAGTCAACGAACCTTCCAACTCCATAGGTGCCATCGTGAAGAAGATCATCCCGTTTCTCAACCGTGCCCTCAGCATCGTCATCGGTTTCGAGACCTCGCTGAACGACGCCGCCCGTCTCATTATGGGTATGCTCCTGCTCGTCATCTGCTTCGCAGCATACGCGGCGGTGGGGCTGCCGGTTCTGATCGGTGGTGCCGTTCTCATCGGTTACGCGACGTACAGCTTCGCGGGAGCGATGGGCGCCACGGTCATGGACTGTCAGTTCTTCGCTCTGCTCGTCGGTCTCATCGGCTTCGCGCTGATGGGATGCCTCCTGGCCGGGCTCCAGTACCGGGTCCTCTCCAACAAGTCCGTGCGCGCCTTCGGCGACCGGATCGCGGCGACCAAGTTCTCGCGGTGGCTGGACGGCGATCAGACTCCGTCAAGCCTGTCACTGACGACCTGAGACTCAGGGGAGGCGCGCGAACACTCGCGCAGCGCTCCCCACCTCGACTGACTACTTGATCATGAGATCGAGTATCTGAGAGGAGTAAATTCTTTCGCTTAAGCCCGGGGTGAAGTAAGACGGTCCATCGTACGCACGGCTCTCGTGGTATGTACCACAAGAGCCCTGCCCATGACGGAAACCGCTGGGCAGACAAGTCAACGTTCATTTTCGCACACAACCCGAACCTTCCCAATCCACAGGTGGATCCATGCACAAGAACATCGGTCTCGTTCTCGCGTTCTTCGCGTGCGCTCTCGGATGCGAGCCTTCGCGGCCTTCCGGTCCGCGTGAGCGCGTCACGGTGACGTTCACGATGCCGCAATCGGCGGCTCCCGCTCGTTCGCCGCTGTCTCCCATCGAGCAGCCCGCGGACCTCGGGCAGTGCCGCGTGCACCACGGCCGCCGCCCGTACGACCGCGACATCGCGGGCTGGTTCCAGGCGGTGGCGGACGACACGTCTTCTACGGTCGAGATCATCTCGGCGATCCTCTACGGGATCAAGGAGGACGGTACGATCGAAGCGATCGGAGGCGGTGTCGCCTGGGCCGGGTACTACGGCCGTTCGCCGTGGTTCCCGCCGGGCGATCAGCACGACTCGATTGCGCCCAGCTCGAATTTCTACGTGCGGCAGGATCGCGTCCTGCACGGTGGCTCCGGCCACGCCTCGCTCGACGGGTATGTCGATGCGATCTACGTCGTGACGGTCCGGACCACGGGCAGCGCTCGAGTCCAGGTCGGCATCGACTACCGTCCGGCCGAAGGCTCGAGCGATGTGAACGAGCGCGCGTTGAGCGACTGGTTCGCGGGAAACGGTGTTATGCACAGCACGCCTGACCCGCGCAGCTCGCAGCCCAGCTGCATTCCCACCTTCCACACCGAGACCGTCCTGGTTTCTCGGTAACCCCCCACTACTTCAGAGTACGAGGTCGCACACGCAACGTTTGTCACAGTTATGTGGCCACGACTTGCGCAGCGATTCTCGCCTCGACTGACCACTTGATCCTTGGATCGAGTATCTGAGAGAAACAAAATACCGAGCCTAGGCTCGGTATTTTGTTATAGTTTCTTAAACACAATCTTCTCTTTCACCGCATCAATTGTAACGTGGTCACCTTCTTCAATCGTGTGTTCGAGGAGTTGCATCGCAAGTCCGTCGAGCACTAGTTCTTGGATAGCGCGCTTCAGCGGACGAGCGCCGTAGGCTGGGTCGTAGCCTTTTTCGGTGATCAAGGTCTTAGCTTTGTCGCTGAAGGTGAGGCTGATGCGCTTTGCTTGAAGGCGCTTGGTCACAAGGTTGAGCTGCAAACTGACAATCTTGGCGAGGTCGTCTTTGGCAAGGGACTGGAAGATCACGATCTCGTCGATGCGGTTCAGGAACTCGGGACGGAATTGTTCGCGGAGCAACTCCATGAGACGTGTACGCATGGATTCTGCCTTTTTGCTTGTGTCGTTGCTCTGACTCGAAAATCCAATTTCCGCGCGTTTCTTGCCCGCGTCGAGAATCATGTCTGAACCGATGTTTGAGGTCATGATTACAACCGTATTTTTGAAGTTTACGCTGCGACCTTTTCCATCCGTGAGTTTACCATCATCTAGAACTTGAAGGAGCAAGTTGAAAACGTCTGGATGGGCTTTCTCTACCTCGTCGAAGAGAATAACAGAATACGGACGGCGGCGAATTTTTTCTGTGAGCTGACCGCCTTCATCATAACCAACGTAGCCAGGAGGGGAACCGAGCATGCGTGAGACGGCGTGCTTCTCCATGTATTCAGACATGTCGACGCGTACCATGGCATTTTCATCGTCGAAGAGCGTGTTCGCAAGGGCGCGCGCGAGCTCGGTTTTTCCAACGCCGGTTGGGCCGAGGAACAGGAAGGAGCCGATAGGACGTCGTTCTTCGCTGATGCCGGCACGCGAGCGACGGAGCGCGTTTGCAACGGCTTTCACGGCTTCGTCCTGACCGACGATTTGCGTGTGCAGCACCTCTTCTAGTTTTGTTAGTTTCTCCGCTTCGGATTCCAGCATCCGTTGCACGGGGATGCCAGTCCAACGAGCGACAACGGTTGCGATCTCTTCTTCCGTGACAGCATCCTTCAAAAGTCCACGTTTCCCTTGGAGGGTTTTGAGTTTGAGGTCGAGTTGATCTTTCTCTTTCTCCTTCTGTGGCATTTGGCCATAGCGAATACGCGCGACTTTTTCGAGGTCACCTAAACGCTCTGCGACGTCTGCATCGCTCTTCAATTTTTCAAGGCCAGCTTTTGCATCACGAATCTGCTCAATGACGTCTTCCTCCGCTTTCCAACTGATTTCGAGTCCGTGCGTTTTTTCGCCGACCTCCGCGACGTGCTGTTCAATTTCTTGGAGACGTTCTTTTGAAACAATATCTTCTTCTTTGAGAAGCGCGCGTTTCTCGATATCCAAACGCATGAGTTCACGCTTCAAACGGTCGAGTTCTTCAGGGAGCGAGTCGATCTGCATGCGCAGTCCTGAAGCGGCTTCATCAATCAAGTCAACGGCTTTGTCTGGGAGGAAACGATCGGTAATGTATCGCGTGGAGAGTTTTACGGCTGATACGATCGCACCATCCGTAATACGGACACCACTATGGAGTTCGTATTTGTCTTTGATCCCACGCAAGATAGCGATCGCATCTTCTTCAGTTGGTTCGTCTACAAAGACGGGTTGGAACCGACGTGCAAGTGCCGCATCTTTTTCGATGTGCTTCTGATATTCCTGAAGGGTTGTTGCCCCGAT
>CAZRDS010000043.1:0-7933 GCA_964598895.1 uncultured Gammaproteobacteria bacterium
GACGTTGGATCGCTTGGAGACTCTTCAGCGTGAGTCGTGGATCTTTGCCGGACAGCTGGCTTGGGTCCATTGCAAGCGCCTGCTCGACCGTGAGAATCCCAATCTGCCGCAAGGCCTCGCGCTGACGACGATTCACCTGAAATAACAAAGCGATATCACGTGTACGCTCCGCCAATTCCAAGCAGCACGCACCCCAAGGCGAAACATCGACACACGCTTTTCGTAAGGTTGGTTCTGGGCACTCCCCGCCCACGATCCGTTCGAGTTCTTGAATAATCTCTTTCACTTCCAATTCCGCATCTGCTGGAGCGCTGGGGAGTAGCCCTCCATCTGGACCCAAAATGAATGCTTCTGTTGGCAGCGCTCCTTGAATCTTTACGAGGAGCTCTGCCTGCCACCCTAATTGCAAGTGATCCTCTTTACGTAAGACATGTTTTCGTTTCACCACCACCGGAATATACGACCACTCTCCAAAAACGCTTGGCTGCTCTTTTCGAACGAGGAGCGTCGGGGAACCAACCATTTTTTCATCAAGCAAACACCCCCCATAGATCGTCGCCACTCCTCGCTTCATCAAGCGCAGGGTTTTTTCTGCGCGTTGCTTCATCGTTTTGCCGGATACTAAAGACAGCTTCCCGTAGAGCTTTCTCGCGATCGCTTTTTCTTTGGCAAGCTTCCCCTGCATCAACTCTTCACGCGCCCCCATCCCAGACGCTTTCAAGGCAGGGTCTCCGTACAATTCCCAATAGAGCCAATGTGGGCATTGGAGATACCGGAGGAGATCGAGGTCCGAGAGCGTATGAGAAACGTGAGGCATACGAGCCAGCATAACAGAAAAGAAGGGCCGAAGCCCTCCTTTTCCCCAAAACGAAAGATTATTTCGTTTCCTTGTGCATGTGATGCGCGCGGCAGTGGGCGCAAAACTTATTCAATTCAAGACGAGCTTTGATCGTCTTCTTGTTCTTGCTGGATTGGTAGTTCGTCTTCTGGCAGTTCGTGCAGGCGAACTTGATGAGATAGTCTTGGGACATACGTTTGAGATGGGAGGAGAATACGCGTAAAACCCGCTTTAGGCAAGTTTGTCACGATGGAGCCGAAGACCGGATTTGAACCGGTGACCTACGGTTTACAAAACCGTTGCTCTACCAACTGAGCTACTTCGGCAGGAATCAGGCTCAAAGCAGGGCTAGAATACGAGGTTTTTTAAAAGAAGTCAACGCACAAAAGGAAGGACTGTTTTCATTGACTTTCTGCCCATTTTATGCTATTCTCGCCAGTTCTGGACGCCTCCCCCCGGCCAACAATAAAGATGGCCCTAGAGAGGCGGCCGGAACCGATTTCACACCCACGATCCGACGCCAGGAGCATTCGACATGGGGGATTTCCTCCACATTCTCATGGAAGGAGCCGACTGGGTCTGGCGCTGGACCTGGACACAGCTCGCGCGATTGGCAGAGTGGTTCGTTCACTGGCTGCTGGGCAACCAGGCAGTCAGAGACGCAGTCACCCGCGAGATCGAACAGGCGGCCAAAGACCACCTGCAGACCTGGGTCGACCAAACGCTGGAACTCGTGAAGAACGACCAGCGTGTCCAGATCTGCCTCGTAGCGCTCGCTGTCCTCGCCCTCGTGACCCGGATCAGCCAACGCTCGACCCCGAAGTCGCGCTGAGACCTTTTTCGTTCTTTCCCTCCTCGGTGTGCACGGACCTCCCCGTGCACGCTCAGGAACCAGATCACCGATTCCCTTGAATCGACGATGCGGTTCCTCTCAAAAGGAGTAAGAAATCAATATTATACAATAAGCTGAACCCCCGAATGGGTAGTCCAGCCGAGGGCGATCGTAGTCTGCTGCCACACAGCAGTTTTTTTGTATCAGCGCTGAACATGGGCGTGCCCATGCACGAGCCACTGAAGGGCCAACCCTCCCAATCCATCCAAGTGTTCAAGACGATCGGCCGTCTTCAACCCCCCGAAGAGGATGAGATAGACGTCCGGCGCGAGACGAGTGGAGAGACCCACGCGTCCAGACAAGGGAATGTCCCCCTCGTTCCCGACACTCCAGCCTTCCGGCTCGAAGCTCGCCCCCAGCATCACGTAAGGGCCGATCCTTTCCTGCATGAGGAACTCGGCGACCACACGCATCCCGAGGACGCGCTCATGAGTCTCAACGAAGACTCCCAAGCGCAGTGTAAGAAGCGCCGACGAGACCGGCACCTCCGTCGCGAGGTAGAGCGCGAGCTCAGGGTGCACGACGTCCGGGTGTGCGTACGGATGGATCAGCTCCGTCGCTACACCGAAGGGCCCATAGAACAGACCCGCAGTGAAGCCAGCGTATGACTGGTCCACCAAGTCGAAGGCGAAGAGTCCGGAGAACCGGGTGCGCGGACGGTCGTCCACCCCTTGAGCCCGCACCGAACTCGGCCACAGGCTCAGCACGAGAACGAAACAGCCGACTACGAACGATGTGTTTGAAAAAATGCGCTTCACGAACTCCTCCTTGGCCTTGTTTGGCCCGTTGCCCAAAAATTGAGCGCCCCTAGTTTACGGGTGACGCTTTTAGCGGTCAATTTTTTCCCAATTCTTTGACCCAGTTCGTGAAGTCTTCTCCTTTATGTTCAAAATTCTTCCAGAGACGATAGCTTGGGGAAGCAGTTGAGAGCAGACAGGTCATCCCAGCGGACGTGTGTTCGTAGGCGAAACGCACCGCTTCTTCCATCGACTCAGTTTCAAGAAACGCGAATGTTCGTCGTGAGTGCCGTTCAAGGGCGGCTTTTATCTGGAGTCCGGTATCAGGAAATAAAACAATATTCCTCACATCAGACAGATCGATCATCCTGGCAAGCTCATCAAAAACATATCCACGATCCGTTCCTCCAAGAAACAAGGTTTCGACACGCGGAATAGCTTGGAGGGCTTGAATCGCTGCCTCTGGCGCGGTTGAAATCGCATCATCGATGAAGGTAATTCCACGGAAGGTCCCCACCTCCGTGAGGCGATGTGGTAAGGGCTGGAAGTCTCGAATCGCCTGCTCAGCTTGAGCTGGCGTCACGCCAAAACGCTCGGCCACCGTCCAAGCACCATACAAGTTTTGAAGATTGTGCGCTCCACGCAAGCGCAGACCGGCTAACGAAAACGGAACACTCTCAACAAAGGGAACGGCTATGCCGGGCGCATCTGCAACCAACTCCTGTAGCTCTGGATAGTCTGCGTTATAGATAAAAACCTGGTCCTTATTCCCCTTGCGTACAATGTTGGCCTTCGCTTCAAAATAAGCCTCGAGCGACCCGTGATAATCCAAGTGCTCTGGAAAAAAGCTAGTAAACACCGCTACCTTGGGTCCATATTCAAGATCATCTAGCTGGTAACTCGAGAGCTCCATCACGTAGAGGTCGATCTCCGTCTCCTCATCGAATACTTCGAGCGCGGGTAAGCCGATATTCCCAACCAAACGTGCACGAATTCCTCCCGCCTGAAGGAACGCCGCAATCAACGCAGACGTCGTGCTTTTTCCCTTCGAACCCGTCACACCAATGATGGGCCGTTGAGTATTCGCAAAAAAAATATTTGTGGCGGTTGTATACGGAACTGTCATGAAACGCTTAGAGATTCCAGGCGTCTTAATGACGAGGTCCCCTTCTGTTTGCTGTGCGAGATACCCTGCTTCACGCGATTGATCCGCAATAATAATCTCGGCTTGTGGCGCATGCACACGCAAAAAACGCTCCGTCGCCTGACCCTCTTTTCCATAGCCAAGCAAGACAATCTTCTTTTTTGTTTGAAGCTCTGCAATGGTCATAGAGTTTGATAGAGAGACTGGAACGGCTCTGGGAGTGCTTGGATTGCTTCGGCATTCGGTGTCATGATTTTCTTCTCAAGCAGATCCCAATCCAAAACACGCGGCGCCACTTCTTGCTCAAAGAGTTGCATGATAGGTTCATTCGCATAGGCACCGTTTTTTTGTGCAAAGTGAAATGCCAACCGTGTTTCATCTGAGGTTCCGACACATTCAAAGGGTTTGAAGCCTTTTACTCCTAGCAATTCGCGATAGAGATCTATGAGCGATTCATCCGCAAAGAGATCTTTTCCGATCGCATCAACCAATTGTTCTTTTGGAATATACGGAGCAAGAAGTGCAAATACGAATGCGCACTTGGGACAGCTACCACACCAGTAGGCTCTTCCTGCGCGCTCAGGTTGCGCCTTGCTTACGACGAAGTTCCGGTTACAACTGGAAGCATGCCCGAGGTACTGTGGTGAACGAGCAAACAGCTTTGCAATCGCCAATTCATGCAAAGGACGCAGAAGGGAAAAAGTCGTTACATCCGGCGTGAGATACTGATGGATATAGTCTCGTACAAGCTTCTCCGCTTCATTGGATTTGGACCATTGGTGGTTTATTTCTATACCGAGATACTCGACATTGCCTTCACTAGCACTCGATTCATTTGAAAAAGCGACCCAGGAATAATTAGAAACTGTCGCTGCAAACGCGGCAACAAAGCTCCAAATGATAGAGACAGGAACGTGCCCGTTATACGCTTCACCGGACTTGGCACGCTCGATCATGCGCGGGTCAAGTTTCCCTTCGAGAGATAACTTTGGTTCCTTGAAAAACCGCAGTACGTCTTCTTGAACTTTCGATGTTCCTTTGAAAAAAGGTCTAAACCCTATCCCCGCCGCTGTGAGTAAGTCTGTGGATACCATCGAATCCTTTCCTCCGCCGATCGGCAACAAGACACGATTCGTTCGCGGGAACGAAACCGGAGCCTCTGCCGTTTCTTTCTGCTTAGCAAAATTAACTAGGCCGTGAAAATCAATCTGATTGCGATAATAGAATTCACCCAAACCCTTGGTATAAATGGTTGTCCAGAAATCCGTCTGATTCCCATCAAGTGCGTAGCCTGCCTCGATCTCCATCTTCCCAGGACAATAGAGTTTCCAATAGCTGAGTCCAAAGACAAGGTGAAGACTCTGCAAAAAACGCTCGATCAGAGTAGAAGGAACTTTATCCAACGCCCGCCTCATTTCTTCTGGAAGAACAAGTTGTTCTTGATACACTTCTTCTGCGCGTTCTGCGAAACGGATTTTGTATTCAAACAATGCCACGCCTGTCTTATAGTCGAGTGTGTAGCGAGAGAAAACGAATGTTCGAGGCTCTGTTGGGTGCATAAAACTGGAGAAAACGTAGCACATTATCCGAGGTCCGGCACATCAACCCCGACCGTCTTTCGGAAACCGATCCGGTCTGGGGCTTCATCCCCAAGATTCACCATCGAGGCAAATTGAATCGCTTCTTCTCCATAGCGATTTCGAATTTGATCCATAGCGTGCGAGACCCGTTTCCAAGGCACTCCTGTATCAATCGAGGTGAGGAGAGAGGAACCATCAAAACGCAGCTGGTCGCCAGGGGTGACAAGATTCCAAAACGTCACGGCCAAAAATGAGACTTCCTCCTCACGCGACCATAAACGATGCAGAAGCTCCGTTCCATGATGGATCAGCGTAAATGAATCATCCGCCGGCTCATGAAAGATATGCCCAAGCGATTGGGTAAACCGAAATGGAAAGCCCCACCCATGGATCTCCTCTCCATCTTCTTTCTTCCGGATCCCAACCGTTACGCTCATGCCGCCTGCGCTTTTTCCAATCGACCGCATCCTTCGTGCTGCACGCTCCAACAGTCGCAGAAAGACCGGAAAGATAAGCCCACGCTCATTTACATGACGTGGCACGCAATACGAATGTCCAACCGATTTTGGATCGGTATGGCCGTTCACAAAACTTGCATCAACATCGAGACCAGACAGCGTCGCCCACAAAAGATACCCGCTCTTTCCAAAGAGTCGGATAAGCTCAAGCGGTGGCGCGCGTTTCACATCTAGCAAGGTATATACCCCCGCTTTATTCAGGCGACGACGTAAACGTGTACCAATTCCGCACAATGCATCGACTCGAAGACGGGCGAACGTTTCATCGAGCGTTGCCGGACTGAACACGGTGAGTCCGTTTGGCTTTTTCAAATCAGAGGCAAGCTTTGCGAGCCGCCGATTTGAAGCGATCCCCACCGAACATTTGAGCCATTCCCCTACTTCTTGCTGAATTCTCCACTGAACCTTAGAGAGAACCCAGGCGGCCTCGGCCGTATCCCGGCACAGACCCGTAAGATCCACAAAGGCTTCATCGATCGAATAATATTCCACGCAATCAGACACCTGACGCAAAATCGCAAAGACCCGCGCAATCACCGAACGATATTTTGCTGGTTCATTTTGGATGAACGTAGCTTCCGGCACTTTTTCTCGCGCCTCCTCAACCCGCATACCAACTTTCATACCTCGCTGCTTGGCTTCAACCGAAGCCGCAATAATACAGCCACGCTCATGCAGATAGGCGCAGACCCCTAGAGGACGCCCACGCAATTGCGGATTCGCTTGTTGCTCGACGGTCGCAAAAAATGAGTTCATGTCGATGTGCGCGATAATACGCGTGGAGGGTTTGAGGTTCATAGGATTGCCTCTACAGGTGGGATTCCTTCGGCTACCCAGGAGCTCACCGAAAGAATCCCGCACGTACCAACAATGCTTAGAGAAGAGGAACTTGCTCTAGAAACCACACTCCTTTTAAGGGCAGAAACAACAACCGAAAGGGGTTCCCCATCACATCCGTCACAGAGAAGAAACGAAGATGTTCTCGCCCCTCTCTGCGGTCGTGAATCAAGTGCACCTTTTTCACCGCATAGGCGCGCGTCTGCCAACGAAAACGCAACGGCCGAATGGTCCCGCGTGCAAAGACCACGATCACATCAATCGCCTCTCGTTCCACAGCGCGCGTGTCCATATAGAACAAAAATAGAACAGACGAAAAGTCGTGTCAAGAAGGGACGCTCCGCTTGACCCAATACTCGTTCTCCGTCATTCTTGTCACGTCGCAGACGAAGAGAAGAGCGACACAGAACATAGTTTTGGGCGAGTGGCGGAACTGGCAGACGCACTGGCTTCAGGTGCCAGCGATCGCAAGGTCATGAGGGTTCAAGTCCCTCCTCGCCCACCATACAAAAACATCCCACATTGGGATGTTTTTGTATTTCCGTCTGAGTTCCTTGTTTACGGCTATACCGGATCAAAAACGAGCACTACCGACACATCGGCGGATACATTCGCATGAAAGACTCCATCCGTTCCTTGGCTTACGTCTATATGCATGTGCGACAAACCAGCCTCAGCCGTCGTACGCTGTAATCGGAGCACCTGAGAAGTATTTGTGTGGAAATCCCCCGAAATTAAGTTTCGTGTCGTGGTCTGACCCGTGCCATGCTGTGACACCAAGCGTTGCAATGCGTCCATGACTGCTGCATCTGAAGTCATCCCGACCCCTGGAGCGGAAAAATGCCCGCCATTTTCAGGACGTCGAGAAGCTACGGAACATTCCGTGTTTAAAGAGGTTGTTTGAAAAGCTGTCAGTACCATGCGCGTCAGCCCCTCTCGCGCGATAGGCTGATCTGTACGATTTTCCGGAGGGATGTTTGGAGCATATTCACTGTCTCCGATCGTCGTAGGTCGTACCACAAAAGCTTCCGCCCCGCTTTGAAGCGTCACATAAAACGTTCCCGCCTCTAACCATCGGACAGGATCATGCTCAGGTAACAAGTTACGCTGAGTCACCTGCATAGGGCCCGTCGTACTCATGCGAGCCGTAAGTTCAGACTGATACGCGGGTTGGTGCGTACGAGTGAACGCATTACTCGGCACCGACATCGCTGCAATGCTCTGCTCAGCCGTTGCCTTTGTTGCAGCGAGTTCAGGAGGAGCAACCTCCGAGCGCACTGTTTGCTGCTCGATGACTTGAGCCTGAGCTTCGGCTGGAGTGAGTTCAGCCACGAGTCCAGCCGCCGCCGCGACCAGTGTCAGTACGCCACATTTCTCGCGCATGCGT
>CAZRDS010000043.1:7943-10130 GCA_964598895.1 uncultured Gammaproteobacteria bacterium
TCAGTAAAACTTCTTTCAGGACGTTGCATCTGATCAAGAGAACGATTCATACGGAAGGACCAAAAAAATAAACTGAAGTGAGTTACTGCTCTTGATTTTAACACAAACAGCTGCCCTCTCTTGGGGACAGCTGTTTGTGCAACGAAGCGCGGTAACGCCTTATTTCCGATATTCTACGATGTCTTCCATCGGTACACGCACCTTTGGATGTCCAGGTTCTGCTGCATATCCGATAGGGAGCAGCGCACAAGGCGTCTTATCCGTCAGACCAAGCAACTCCGCAAAGACTCCCGGATTAAATCCTTCCATGGGACAGCTATCGATCCCCTTTTCTGCCGCCGCCAGGATCATCGCTTGTAATGCGAGATAGGTTTGTGGTTTGAACCATCCAAAAACTCCTTCTGGCGTTGCTGGAATCCAACCTGTCACCATCTTCTTGTACCCTTCTGCGGATTCAGCGCCTGCCTTCTCCTGGATAAGCGCCGCTGTCTTTTCAATCCGTACCATCGGATCTTTCATACAGGACAAAACCAACAGATGGCTTGCATCCGTGATTTGAGATTGGCCGTATCCCGCTTCACGCAGTTTTGCGCGAAGCTCCGCGTTCGTGACAACAGTGATAAACCAAGGCTGTGTATTGGCACTGGAGCAGGACAAGCGAGCCGCTTCAAGGATATAGGCCAGATCGTCGTCAGACACCTTTTTGGTTGGATCGAACTTTTTGGTGGCAAAACGCCGAAGGAGGAGCTCGTGGATAGTCATAGGCCTATAGCGTAGCATCTCTCCAACAACCTGGCCATTAACAAGGTAATCTACAGATATTTGCTAGATTGAGAGAAAAAGCAAGTGTTGTTGCTTGACGCTTCCGGGGAAGACTGCTATGGTTCAGATCGTTGTTCGACGTTTCTCATAGCGCACTCGCCTTCGGGAGCCCTGTGAAAGTCGTCGCAAAAACCAAGCCAAGCAGGCTTCAAGCAGCCGAACTGGAACAGGTTCTGACAGTACCGCTCCGACCTCGTCATTTTTGACTTTGACTTTTGATTTCGACGTTTCAATCTCCTTAAAAATTCTATGAATCCTCCTCTTTCTCCTAACGCTCCCTCCTCAGGCTCCGGTTCCGGGTTTTCCCCGTTCCGACCAGGGATCAATCGTCCAGGAGCTCAACCGCAGCGCCCGATGCGCTCTCGGTTTCCAAAACCAGCGCCTTTCTTGCGCTCAAACTCCCCACAACCTCAGATGCCGATGACCAACAATCCTCCCCGGATTGTTCCTGCCACCCCAGCGCCCGCTGCTGGAGTGTCGTTTGATCGTCCTCGTCCTCCTCAGATTCCTTCCCACAACGGACCTCGCCCAGCTTCAGCTGGCACCGGTCCTCGCCCTCCAGGCCATGGCGGTCCTCGCCCAGGCGGTCGTGGCGGCAAGCCAGGTCGTGGCGGCAAACGTGGTGGTGCTCCCGGTGGCGATCAGCCAACGGTGCGCATGAATACGTTTAAGAATAAACCAACCTATAAAACAGGCAGTGACGAAGATACGCTCAGTGCAACCGGCGAACAGCGCCTCAAAATCTCCGTCATCGGCGGCAACGAAGAAATCGGCCGCAACATGTCGATGATCGAATATGGGAATGACATCATCATTATCGACATGGGTCTTCAGTTCCCAGACGAAGACATGCCCGGTGTCGACTACATCATTCCAAACGTTTCCTACTTCAAAGGAAAAGAAAAGAACATTCGTGGCGTCATTATTACGCACGCCCACATGGACCACATCGGTGGCATCCCTCACATCATGCCGCAGATTGGGAATCCTCCCATCTTCAGCTCCGATTTGACCTGCGCGATTATCAAAAAGCGTCAGGAAGATTTCCGCCAGTGTCCTCCGCTCAATCTACATGCCGTCAAATATGACGATGTGATTCAGCTCGGCGTCTTCAAGGTAGAGTTCATGGGTGTTGCTCACTCGGTTCCAACCTCGATGGGGATCGTTATCACCACTCCCTGTGGAATTGTAGTGCATACGGGTGACTTCAAACTTGAAGTCGGCGACAAAGCCGGATCGATGCAAGAAACAGAAAAGATGCGCCAGCTTGGTGAAAAGGGCGTGCTTGCGCTCATGATCGACTCGACGAACGCCACTCAAAGTGGACGTCAGCTCACAGAAGACGACATTCAGCACAACCTCGAC
>CAZRDS010000044.1:0-9922 GCA_964598895.1 uncultured Gammaproteobacteria bacterium
GCAAAACGAACGCATCGACTTCACGACGGCTTCGATCATCGCCGAAGAATTGGGCTTCAAAGCGGTGCAGGAAACGGAAAAACAAGAAGAGTGGAAGGAAGCGTTGGAAGAAAAAGACATCATCAAAGAACGCTTGAAGCAAACGACGGAAGGTTTGGTAACACGTCCACCGGTGATCGTGATCATGGGCCACGTGGACCACGGAAAAACACGCACACTCGATGCGATCCGCAAAACGAACGTCATGGGCGGTGAATCCGGAGGAATCACGCAGCACATCGGTGCCTACCAGGTAGAGAAAAACGGTCGCAAGATTACCTTCATCGATACGCCAGGGCACGAAGCCTTTACGGTCATGCGTTCGCGTGGCGCAAAAGTTGCGGACGTGGCGGTGTTAGTTGTTGCGGCAGATGATGGCGTCCAACCTCAAACCAAAGAAGCGGCCGATATTATTCGTGCCGCAAAACTCCCATTTGTGGTCGCGTTGAACAAGATCGATAAACCAGACGCTGATCCGAACCGCGTGTTGGGACAGCTCGCAGAAATTGGCATCAACGTGGAAGAATGGGGAGGAAACGTGCCAATGGCCAAGATTTCCGCCAAGACCGGACTTGGGATCGACGCTTTGCTTGATACGATTCTGCTCGTTGCTGACATCGAACCAGAACGCCTACTTTCTTGCCCTACGGCCCGTGCTGCGGGAAGCGTGATTGAAGCGCACGTCAACAAGGGCGAGGGGACGGTCGCAACGATTATCGTTCAAGATGGAACGCTTCATGTGAATGATTGGCTTGGTATCAAAGGTGCTGCCTATGGTCGTGTACGTGCGTTACGAGACTGGAATGGTCAATCTCTGCAAGAAGCTCCTCCAGGAACCCCGGTCAAAATTCTGGGCTTTAAAGTCCCTCCTGTTATTGGAGATGTGATCGAAGTGCCCGAGAATCCTCGTGATTTGGAACAGAAAATGACACGTCCAACGCGCCAAGTCGCTGATGCCTTTACGGCAACCAAGGCGATGCCAGTACAAGGCGAGGATGTGAAAAAGAAAATCATGTTGAACGTCGTGCTAAAGACGGACGTGTTAGGTTCACTTGAAGCCTTGCTCGGCATGATTGAAAAAGTCACACACGATTTGGTCGGTGTCGATGTGATTCAAAAAGGTTTGGGCAACGTCACGGAAGTCGATATCGAACGCGCAGCAAACTCCAAGCCCTCGGTCGTCTACGGGTTTAACGTTCTGACGCCAACCGCGATCGAAATCAAAGCCCGTGAAAAAGGCGTAGACGTGCACAGCTACAAAATTATTTACGAATTGTTTGATGATATCTTGGTGCGCTTGAATGCCTTGTTGCCACAGGAGATGATCTTGATTCCTCTGGGTCAGGCTGAAGTTGCCGGAATCTTCCATACCGAACCAGGACGTATGGTGTTGGGAGCGAAAGTGAAAGAGGGGAAGCTCGTAGCTGGCTGTAAGGTACGTGTCTGGCGTGGGCAGGATCCAATTGGAGAAGGGATTCTTGAGACGCTTCAGTCTGGTAAGTCGGCCGTTAAAGAGGTGGGTGAAGGAAAGGAATGCGGACTCGCCTTTAAGGGAAAGACAAAACTTGAGATGGGAGACCGCTTTGAGGCTTATCTTGAAGAGTCAAAAGCACGCAAAATTGAGTTCAGTCGTTAGTTCGTTGAGTGAACGAATAAAAACATCCGGACAAGCCGGATGTTTTTATTTGGAAACGTGCTGGCTTGCCCTCGGGATTCTCTGGGCCTATCATAACTGAACTATGGCACACACCTTTACTGATGCAAATTTTGAACAAGAAGTCTTGAAATCCGAGGTTCCGGTGGTTGTCGATATTTGGGCAGAATGGTGCGGTCCGTGTCGCGCTATGAGTCCAATGATTGAAGAGATTGCAGCAGAAATTCCTGAAACGAAGGTCAAGATCGGAAAAATGAACGCGGACCAGAACTCGATGATTCCAGAAAAATACGAAGTGGCGTCGATCCCTACGTTCCTCGTGTTTAAGGGTGGTCAGCTTGTTGATCGCTTCATGGGAAGCATGCCAAAAGCTGCCTTCATGGAGCACTTGTCGAAGCATATTCGTTGATCTATGGACTGGCGTAGCGTCGCGATAATTGGCTCGGGTCCAGCGGGGTGGACAGCAGCGGTTTATACCGCGCGTGCCAACCTTTCGCCGATTTTGTTTGAAGGTATTGAGCCAGGTGGCCAGCTCATGACGACAACGGACGTTGAGAATTTTCCAGGATTCCCGAAAGGGGTGATGGGTCCGGAGCTCATGCAGCTCATGAAGGAGCAAGCTGTCCGCTTTGCGACGGAAGTCGTGTCTGAGCGGGTAGAGAAACTCACACAGATCGAGGGTGGTTTTGAGCTTGAAGCGAGTGGTAAGACCTACCATGCGCGAACGGTGATTCTTGCGACAGGTGCAACGGCCCGTCGTTTGGGTCTCGAATCGGAAAAAGCGCTGTATGGAAAAGGCGTCTCTGCCTGTGCGACATGTGACGGTTTCTTCTTCAAAAACAAGAACGTGATGATCGTGGGTGGAGGCGATAGCGCTATGGAAGAAGCGAATTTCCTTACGCGCTTCGCAACCAAGGTGACGCTCGTGCATCGTCGGGATTCCTTTCGAGCCTCGAAGATCATGCAGGACCGCACCCTCAGCAATCCCAAGATTTCCGTGTTATGGAACAGTGAGATTACCGACATTAAAGATGTCGTTGCAGGAAAAGTTACGGGTGTTGTGATACGGAACACGGTCACGGGCGAAATAAGCGAGCAGCCGATTGATGGAGTGTTTGCGGCGATTGGACACGAACCGAATACAGATCTGGTGAAAGGTCTCGTCGATGTTGATCAGAAGGGCTATATCTCGATCCGTCCAGGAACAACCATCACCAATATTCCTGGCTTATTTGCTTCGGGCGATGTGCAAGACGCACGCTATCGCCAAGCGATTACCGCCGCAGGCTCTGGCTGTATGGCGGCGCTTGATGTGGAGAAATATCTCCAGGATCACCACGAATAAACTCTGAGCCTTTATAATCCTTCGCTTGCGAGGCAACTCGCGCTTAGGATTATCGTTTCGAGTTTCAAGGCAGATCTTCACTCTGCGGTTGGTCTGTTCGCGTTCAGTTCACAAGAGCTCAAACACTCCTCGCAGCGCTCAGTCTTATAAAGACTCTTCGTTTATCCTTCGTCTTAAAACTACATATAGTATGTCCGTTCTCTCGAATGCCATGCAACAGTTGGATAAGGCGGCGGAGTTTGTTCCTGAGTACAAATCGGTGGTAGAGCGATTACGTCACGCGGATCGGATGGTGCAGGTGACGATTCCGCTCAAGCAGGGAGACGTTATCCGCTATTTTTCTGGCTATCGCGTGCAATGGAATAACCTACGAGGTCCATACAAAGGTGGGATTCGTTTTCATCCTCAGGTAGATTTGGATGAAGTGCAGGCGCTGGCGTTCTGGATGACGATGAAATGTGCCGTGCTCGATCTTCCGTATGGAGGGGGAAAGGGCGGCGTTTCAGTTGATCCAAAAGCGTTGACTCAAGAAGAGCGAGAAGAAGTGATGCGCGGGTTTGTGCGCCGCATGGTGGAGGTGGTGGGTCCTGAAAAGGATGTGCCTGCCCCGGATGTGAATACGACCTCGCGATTGATGGATGTTTTTGCAGACGAGTATGGAAAAATTACGGGCAAACCTGCGCCTGCCGTGGTAACGGGGAAGAGTCTTGAACGGGGCGGATCTGCTGGGCGAGCTGAAGCGACAGCGCGTGGGGCGCTTGCTGTCTGGCAAGTCTACCGGGACTTACTACCAGCAGATCATCTCTGGAGAGTTGTGGTGCAAGGGTTTGGAAATGCGGGTCAGCATATTGCCCGTTTGTTTCACGAAGCGGGTCATTGCGTGATTGCGGTCTCTGATTCGCGTGGAGGGATCCTGGACCCTCAAGGCTTGGATATCCCTGCTCTAGAGCAGTTTAAAGCCAAAGAAGGTACAGTTGTGGGCTTCCCATGGGCGACTTCTCTCACGCAGGAGGAACTCCTTACGACGGAATGCGACGTGTTGGCTCCTTCGGCTCTCGAGAATCAACTCACCGGTGAGATTGCAAAGCGCGTTAAGGCGAAACTGGTGCTCGAGCTCGCGAATGGCCCCACGACTCCAGAAGGGGACGTCGCGCTGCACGCTCAAGGGATTACGGTCGCTCCAGATATCCTCACGAATGCCGGCGGAGTGACGGTTTCCTATTTTGAGTGGTATCAAAACATGCATGGAGAAACATGGACGGAGGCAGAAGTCTATCAAAAGATGAACGTCAAAATGGCGGAGAGCGCAGCGGCCGTGCGCGAGCGTGCCAAACGGTTTGGTTGTCCTGATCGTGTGGCCGCATTTGTGCTGGCAGTCGAACGGATCGCGGAAAAGGCTAGCTAAGGTGAAGAGCGGAGATACGAATGACCGGCCCGCGTGGCCGGTCATTCGTATCCATCGAAGAAAACAAACATCCCGTAGGGACATAGCTCATGGCTAGTGGTTCCTACGGGACGGGCTTCACACCAGATTTCAAGCAATCCGCACCCAAGAAACCTTGCAATAGGATGGTCCGAGCCGGAGCCCACACGCACCTAAAAATAAGATTCCATGCTTGTCGTGGATGCGGATTGCTAAAGACCTCGTGTAACAAAGAAGAGTACACGAAAGCACGATTTTTGTCAAGGCTGAGGGATTTTTCAGCCCTTTTGAAGCCCTTAGTTTAAATTGTTGATGCCTGTTTGGTCGATGGTGGCAGCTTCGGCAGCTGCAGGGGCGGAAATAGCCGTGACTCCAATTAAGCAGACGGCCTGCCAAGGGCGGTAGACGCTCGTGAAGGTCACTTTTTTACTTTCGCCATTCGCGTAGCTCACCGTGTAATCGACTTGCGCCGTGGCACCGGCATGGGCTGTTTCTGTACATTTTTTTACTCCTGGAGCTAAGTCCGTGGTTTCAATGAGTTTTGTTGGGGGTGGTGACACGACTTTTGTTACGCGAGATGGGCCGATGGTGCCCTTGCGGCCGTCACTTGTACCCCAGAAGGAGAACTGAACGACATCGCCTTGAATCTCTCCCGTGATAAGAACGGCGTTAGCGGTATCGTTCTTGAAGCGGAAATCGGGAGAGGGATCGTAGATGGTTGCATCTGTACCGGCAGGTTCGTAATAGCGTACGCGATAGCTATGATTACGGCGTTCCGTAATTTCGAAACCAGAATTCATCGCTCCGCGGAAGGCGGTTGTACCGATTTGGCAGAGACCTCCACCGAATTCAGGGAGCGTTTTATTGCCTTTGATCACGAGTTCTGGGAACCAGCCATGTGCACCGTCTATCTCGCCAAGTGCTTTCAGCATCGAAAACTCCTCACCGGCGGGGATAATCGTTCCATGCACGTGCTCCATGCCGAGCCGGATATTTTTGCGGCGATTCGTTGGTGATCCAGAGAAATTGGAGGTTCCAACGCCAATCAGCTCACGAATACCTAAGCGTTCCGCGTCCCCACGGATCGTAGGATGTTCGACTCGAACAGCTAGCTGCGTCGTGGTGGCGTGATTTGCCCACGCGCTCTGGATATTCTCGAGCGTTTTCTCTGTGTCAGGTCCTAAACCTTCTTTTGGAGCGACGAACGTTTTAATTTTGCCTTGTTCATCGAGCTCAAGGAGACCATCTTGGGCGACGCGCACGTTCGTCCCGAGCCAGTTGCGCAGCGTTTGATCAGCTGTGGTGCGGTTGAGCTCGAGCGTGGCGACGTGGGGAGCACTGGAGGTGACGTTGATCCAGCCTACAAGGGTGCTGCTGGTTAGGGAGAAGGAGGCGTTGACGGTCGAAGTCGTGACAAGTGTAAGGGGAGGGAGTTTGAGCCAAGATTCGGCATTCTCACGCAGTGCGCCGAGGTCGGCGCTGACAAGATTCGCGGTCGCTTCTTGAAGCGGGATAGTGACGGCGCCTTTCTCGCGTCGATTAATGTGTCCGCGAATACGTTCGGCGGCGTCCTTCCAATTGATGGAACGGCCGGTTTGTTCTGGGGAGATGCTGACCAGGCCCGTTGCTCGATCGACTATGAGAGCAGCATCAGAGGGCTGTTGAAGAAGATCGCCAATTTTCGGTTCAAGGATTTTTTGTAAGCGTTCAGGGTTTACCTCTACAGATAAGGGAACTTCGGTACTGCTCCAGAGCGAGAGACGAACACGATCCCAGACGTTACGAAGGGGATTCGTTCCGCGTCCGATCAAGAATGCTTTGTGTGCGAGGGCCGAAGAAGGTTCTACGAATGACCCATCAGGTGTTTCGGCGGTGAGGGTATAGGTTTTTTCTTTAATTTGTACGCTCACGTTTCGGACCTTTTCTTGTCCTAGGCTCGTGTGGAGCTTTTTGTTCGCTTCCGTTTCATTTAAGCCGCCAATCGCAATACCAGAAACAGAAACATGAGGCAGAATTCGACCGTTATAGACGCGACCGATGTGGGCGCTCCAGACGAATGTACCGATCAAGATGGCACAGAGGCAGCCAATGACGAGCGATGTGACGAGGAGGGCGGGCTGGATTTTGCGAGGAGAGGTCATGATCGAGGAGGGGACAGGAGTTCGTTGAGGAGGGTTTTTGCAAACAGGCTATCATCTACGCGGCCACCTTCAGGAACAACTCCCATGAGCCGTACCGTTCCATCGGGAATAGGGGTCCCGTGGAGGGCGCTGAGTGGAAGGGTGAAGAGTTGGCCGTCTGGAGCGCGAAGACGCACAAGCTGTTCTTCGACAGCGACAACGGAGCAGACGAGCGCTTGTTTCATAGGCTGGCAGGATCCTACTCCGAAGACTGTATTTCTTCCATGGGGTGGATCTCCAAGCGACGATGGTGCATGCGAATAGGGAGGCGGAGCGTCAAAACGCCTTGGTGGAGGCTTGCTTCGGCACGTTCTGGATAGACATCGAGTGGCAACACGATCGAACGGCTGAAAGAGCCCCAATAGCATTCTTTATGAAACCAATCTTCTTCGCGGACGTCTTGCGACATGTGGCGGGCTCCGCGGATGGTGAGTAAGTCGCCATCGATTGAAATGTCTAAGGCCTCAGGTTCGACACCGGCGAGCGTTGAGCGGATAAACAATGTTTCACCCTGACGAAAAATATCTACGCCGAGTTCTCCTTCTTGCTCGCTCAATTTTTGCCATTGGTCGACGACCGGTTCTGCGGGAGGAGAAAAGAAAGAGGCAAACGCCATACGGAGCTCATGATACCACGATTCGTGACAGTAGCCATCCACATTCTCTCCCGTTTCTTGTCTCAGTTGAACCTGCTATACTAGTTCCGACCTTGTACCATGTATGGCGAACCTTTTAAGTGATCGGTGGTCCAAGCTACAACGAGAACAGAAATTTGCGATCACCTCGCTCAGCGTCTGTTGTCTTTTTTTATTAGTGGGAGGGCTTTCTCAGCTGCGTTCGAACATTCGCAAACCCTTTTTAGTATCACGTCAAAATTTAGCCAGGGCGATTGATATTCGTACACAGAATTTTCAAAATGATGAAAAGCAGATCGGTGAGTTGAAGCTTAAAGACACGGACCGGGATGGGATTTCAGATTACGATGAGCAATACATCTATCACACCTCTGCGTACTTGGCAGACAGTGATTCAGATGGTGCTTCGGATGCAGAAGAGATTGCGGCAGGGGAGGATCCAAACTGTCCAAAAGGCAAGAATTGTTTAGATATCCAGTCGTCTGTGCCTCAAGTGGCGACTTCGACGTTTGTGGCGGATGCGAATAACGCGTTGGCCGCTACCCGCGCCGAAACAGCGCAGGCGGCACAGACGGGTGTCGAGGACTTCATCTTGCATCCAAAGCCGCCGGAAAGTATGACCGTGGAAGAAACACGGGCCTACATCCGTACACAGAAGTTGTTGCCAGCTGACCAGCTCGCGAGTCTCCCGGACGAGGCGATCCTGCAAGCCTATAAGATGTCATATCAAGATGCTCTGCGTATCCAGGCCGCGCGTGCACAGGCTGCCGGAGGAACAGCCCCTGCAGTGTCAGGTGCCACCTCTTCACCTGCGTTAGTCCCGACTTCACCTTCCGCTTCTACCCCTGCTCCTCAACCCACTCTCTAGCGCCCTATGGAATCCCCGCGTTCTTTCCGCCGCTTGGCATTTACCCTCGTCACACTCGTGACGGGGTTTGTGCTTTGCTTCAGCCCTCTTCAACCGGCTTTAGCCTTCACCAAGGAAAATCCGGTTCCGATTATTGGGCCTGGGATGCCAGTTTCTATTACAGGGAACGTTCCGGAAGCGGCGAACTCTACCTATAAGAATATCTATTCAGAGTTGACGCGTGCGGGCGTCGTCGCTCTGACGAGTGCCTTGCAGCTCTTTTTGGGGCAAGCAGCTTACGATTTTGCGGAATACATTGCGACGGGCGGCAAGGGGCAGGCAAAACTCTTCTTCGATGGAAAAATTGGGGAATACCTGACCAATGTTGGGAGCGATGCGGCCGGGGAATTCATGGCGAGCTTGAGTGATTCAAACTTTTTCAAAGGAGTCGGGTTCAATATCTGTCAGCCGCGTGATCCAACGACGCTCTTGCGTTTGCAGACGTCCTTGGGAGACTTGGGAAACCAGTTGTTCCCAGCGCCACCAAATTTGAATCTTCCAAACGCGGGAGGTCTTGGTCTCACGCAGTACAGCCGTCCGAAGCCACGCTGTGATTTCCAAGCGGTCATTGATAACTACGATACGCTCTATCACACCATGAGTGATGGAGATATTATTAGCAATTTGGAACAGAGCTTTGATCCAGGATTGAGCCAACTTGGTGCATTGACAAATACCTATAACCAATTCTTGACCGATACCCAGCGTCAAGTAACGGCCGCTGCTTCACAGCGTGCAGAAGGGAATGGATTCCGTCCCGTCGAAGGATTGATCTCTGGAAATATCCGCACCCCTGCTCAGGTTGTGCAAGAGGCGACAAATGAACAAGCCGTTCGTAAGCCGGGCGCCGATCAATCGATGCTGACGAGTAGTATTTTGACAAACGCTTGGGAGGCGGGGCCGATTCAACTTGCGATTTACACGGGTTCGATTTTCCTGAACACGCTGGCTTCGAAGTTCATGCAGCGTATTTTTGAAAAGGGGTTGGGTGGAGGCTTTACGCCTTCCGCGGGAGCGGACTTGGGCGGCCCAGACTCCGTTGCAATTTACGGCAAGACCGACGCGAGAAATGCCAATATCGATTTGCGCAATCCACCTCCACAGCAGGTCGCAGACTACGATGTCGTTTCGCAGATGCAAACATGTCTTGCCTCTCAGCGCGGTGCTTGGAACTGTGTGATGGACCAGTCGTTGGTGCAAGCCGTGCGTTCGAAGACGGCGGAAGGGGGAACGACGGTGCGTGAAGCCTTGGAGCGTGGCTTCTTGCATCCAGACTGGCGTTTGATTCCGGAAACACGAACCCGCGAAAACCAAGATGACCAGTGCTATGCCCAGGCATACTGTGCTGGAAACCTCCAGAAGATGCGTCTCATGCGTATCTTGCCGGTTGGGTTTGAACTTGCGGCGAATAGTCAGTCCAACCAACGTCGATGTGATACGGCCGATGGTTGTGTTACGTTGCAAGAAGTCGCAAAAAGCTTCACGAGCTGTAACGATCAGGGCCAGTTGGATGATGCGCATCCATGGTGTCATTTGATTGATCCAAACTGGGTCATCACCTCTTTCCCGCAGCAGTGTACGCTCACAGGCTACACCGATACGCTTGTCTCAAGTAAGTTGCCTATCCGTAAGGAGGAATGTCAGGATATTCAGACCTGTTTGTCTCGAAATGATAAGGGTGAGTGCGTTGGGGGCTTCGGCTATTGTATGGCGGAGCGTTCGGTCTATCGTTTTCAGGCG
>CAZRDS010000045.1:0-4815 GCA_964598895.1 uncultured Gammaproteobacteria bacterium
AACCCCCATAAGCGGCTTCGAAGGCCGCTGTTCTATCCGTTAAACTAAGGGCGCCTGCGGGGACAGAGTAGCTTGTCATGCGGCATTCTGCAATGTTTTTACGAGAGATTTCACCCATGCGTAATTGCTCTTTTAAATTCAGGGGGCGTAAGATGGCGACCATCCTCTATGGCAATGCCCGGCACACACGTTCTCTTCGCCCTGGAAGTTGCTCCTGCGCTTGCCGTGGGAGATCAGATGGCCTACATGGCCGGTTCTGTCTATCCAGATACGCGGAATACAACCGGCGTTGCTCGTGAAAAGACACATGGCCCTGAATGCCCCCGTATTACGCCCGGCCAAACCTCCCTTTTAAGCGACTTCGAGAAAGGTTGGGCGAGTCATCTCTACTATGATGATGAAGTCTACTTAGAGCACAAAGGTCTCATCCCTGAGACCTGCAAGCCCATGGGGCGGTTTGATGATTGGTGGTTGTATGTATCAGCGATCAAAGTCGTGGAGGACATGGCATCCTGCGAACGGCTGCAGGCGCTTGATTGGTGGAAGGAGCTGGCAGAGATCCGGGCGATTGATGCCCGTCCTCATAGCGAGGTAGGGGAGGCACTCCATGCCTATTATGAAGCTGTTCGATCTTGCTACGCTTCATTTCCAACGCTAAATGCATACTGGTCTTTTTTTAAAAACATGCAGGTGCCCGAGCCATTTGTTGAAAAGCTTTTGAAAAATGTGGAGCTCATCAAACAAGACACAGAAAAAACACAAAAAATCCTGTCTACACGAGACAGGATGGTTCAACGATTTTTCTAGATTGTTTGCGGGGGTAATGACGTTGAACGGCTGCGCCAGCCTTTTGCTTCGAGCCCGGCTTCTGCGGCGGCAACCTGCGCTTCTTGTTTGGACGTTCCGCGACCAATCGCGACAAGATCGTGGGCAATAAATACACCGACCGTGAATTCTTTTTGGTGGTCCGGCCCTTTTTCTTCGAGAACTTTGTAGGTTGGCGTGTTGCCGAGCAGTTCCTGAGCAGTCTCTTGGAATTTGCTCTTTGCATCTTTGTAGAGTTCGAGCGCAAGAATCGTTGGCAGGTGGCTCAAGATCTTGGAGTGGATGAACTTGCCCGCACCTTCCATGCCGCTATCGAGGTAAATCGCGCCAATAATTGCTTCGATGGCGTTGGCGAGGATGTACATGCGTGCTTTTCCATCGCTATCGCGCGCTTCGCCTTTTGAGAGCAATAAAAACTCTTCAAATTTCAATTCTTGTGAGATTCCAGCCAAGGTTTTGGCATTCACAAGTGCCGCACGCCAGTTAGTGAGGTCGCCTTCTGGGTTCGCGTAGGTTTTATATAAATGTTCCGTCACGATCAGCTCGAGGACGGCGTCGCCTAAAAACTCCAAGCGTTCGTTGTGCGAATACTGGAAGTCCGTGTGTTCGTTTAGGTACGAGCGGTGGGTTACCGCCTGCAGAAGGAGCGACCGGTCACGGAATGCGTGCCCCAGGCGTTCCTCCAGCGGGCCAAATTGAGAGAGGTCCATAGGAGAATGCGTTTGTCGTTGATTTTAAGGGAGTGGGGGAGGTGGGGCCGGAAGGAACTCCTCGTCATCATTGAAGGGTCCTTTCCCGAAACCGGCTTCGGCTTTGACCAGAACCGGGTGGGAAGGCGTTTCCTCTTCAGCGGGTTTTGGTTGATCTGCGCCTTTGATTACGCCGAGAGCGACTTGACTTCGATAGATCGCGCCTAGAACACCGTTCACAAAGCGACCGCTGGATTCACCACCGAAGGTCTTGGCAAGCTCGATGGCTTCGTTGATGGCGACCTTGCTCGGGATCTCTTCATTGTAAAGCAGCTCGTAGGTTGCAATACGTAAGATGTTGCGATCCACGGTCGTTATTTTCTCAAGAGGCCAATCGGGAGCGAATTTTCGAATCGTCCCATCAATCTCTGCGTGATGTCCAATGACGCCCTGAACGGTGTTGATGCTGAAGTCTTTTTCATCAAGTTCGGACGCAAAATCCTCCAAGTTGCGTTGGACGACTTCAATTGGATCGCGGCCACCACGATAAAAATCCCATTCGTAGAGCGATTGGAGCGCAACAGCGCGGGCGAGATGGCGGTTGGACATACAAGGAAGGTACAAGACTGGATATGTCTGAAAAAAAAGGAACGAAAGAACGAACCCGACTCACCTAGTATACCACACCTCGCTTTTAGGCGTGGTTGTGGCCTTCTGGTCCGTGGTTGTGACCTGTGTGATCCTCGTGATCGTGCTCTTCTGCGACGACACCAGACTTTTTATCAGCTTTCATACGAGTCTTATCCAAAGCACGTTGCAGCTTGCGTTCAAGGCCTTTCACGTGGATCGTGATGCCGTTGTAGACGGATGCTCCTGGAGCGAGGCGGTGGCCGAGACTTGCGACACCGGTTTTACCAATCACGATATTTGGCTTCACCAAAGCAAAATGGGAAGCACGGCGGTGCTTTTGGGCGGAGGTGGCACGGTGGCTAGGAAGACTCATAATGGGATGGCAAAATTGAAATTGAGATGGCCGCAGCCTATCAATAGGGCCTGGAATTTGCAAGTTTTGGCCAAAGTCTGATATAAACGGGCCATGGAACAGACACTCGTCCTCATCAAACCCGACGGAGTTCAACGTGGACTCGTCGGCCGCATTCTCAACCGGTTCGAAGAAGTAGGTCTCAAGATTGTGGCCATGAAAATGGTTCACCCTGTTCGTGAGGACGTGGATAAACACTACGCGCTTACCGAAGAGTGGATGCGCGCCGTGTACGAGAAGGCAAAAGCAAAATACGAAGCGAATGGTCAGCCCTTTGAATTCCCAGACCATATCGCCTACGGCACAGCCATCAAGAATGGTCTCGTGGACTTCTTGATCTCCGCGCCGATCATCGCGATGGTCTTGGAAGGAGAGAAGGCCGTGTCCTTGGTCCGCAAACTTGTGGGAGCAACGGAGCCAGCCTCTTCCGCTCCGGGTACGATTCGCGGCGACTTCTCGCACGATACCTACTCACTGTCGAACGAGCACAACCGCCCATTGCGTAACTTGATCCACGCTTCTGGAAATCCAGAAGAATCCGCCTACGAGATTCCGCTTTGGTTCAGTGAGGTAGAGCTTCACAAATACGAGCACGTCAACGATCGCGTGCAGTACGACCCGAAGTGGTTCATCGCACAAGGATAAACAGCCAACAGAGAAACGAACGGACCTCAGAAATGGGGTTCGTTTTGTATTTCAGACGTGCTAAGATGAGGCGAATCTGATCGCCCTTTCTCATGTTTGATCGTGTTCGTCATTTTTTAAAGATCCTCGGTCCAGGCCTCGTCACCGGTGCCTCGGATGATGACCCATCTGGCGTCGCAACCTATTCTCAAGGGGGCGCACAGTTTGGATTTGCGCCACTTTGGTTAGCGTTTTGGACATTGCCGCTGCTCATGGTGATCCAAGAGATGTGCGGACGGGTTGCGATCGTGACACGGAAGGGCTTGATTCAAAATTTACGTACGCGGATTCCGGCGCCCATCTTGTGGGGGCTGATTGGGCTCTTGGCGGTCGCGAATGGGATCAATGCCGGGGCAGATTTGGGGATGATGGCCGCATCGGCAAAACTTGTTGTTCCTCAAATCCCTGTTTACGCTTGGCTCATAGCAATCACTGCGCTGACGCTCGGCATGCAGATTTTTCTTTCCTATCGAACCTACGCGCAGTATCTGAAATGGCTCACCGTCTCGTTATTTGCCTACATTCTCGTGGCGTTTATCGTGCACGTTCCCTGGATGACGGCCTTTCGCATGACGTTCGTGCCGTTTGCGTTGCCGAGTCGTGACTTTGCGTTGTTTATCATTGCTTTTTTAGGGACGACGATCTCACCCTACCTCTATTTCTGGCAAGCGAACCAAGAGAACGAAGAGCGAAAAGCTCTTCAGACAGGCCTTCAATCACTTCCGCATCGACTACGCGACATGTGTTGGGACGTATTTTCTGGCATGACGTTCTCAAATGCGGTGGCTTGGTTCATCATCGTCACAGGGGCCGTTGTACTGGGGAGTGCGCATGGACAAGTGATTGAGACCGCAGACCAGGCCGCGCGTTTACTCGAGCCGCTCGCCGGACGTTTTGCGGCCTATGTATTTGCTCTGGGGACGTTGGCGACGGGGTTGCTTGCCGTTCCTGTGCTTACGAGTGTCATCGCCTACGCGATTTGTGAAGCGCTGGGTCACACGGGTGGGCTCTCGAAGACCTGGCGAGAAGCCAAACTCTTTTATGGGATTGTGGTGGTCCTTACTCTCTTAGGGATTTTGATCAACTTTTTGCCGTATAGCCCGGTTCATTTGTTGATCTTATCTGCCATTGGAAATGCGATTGTGGCGCCACCCTTGTTGGCGGCGATCGTTTGGTTGGGGAATGCCTCAGCGATGCGTCAGTATAAAAATGGGGTCTGGTCGAATGCATTGGGGGCGTTAACGGTAGCTATCATGTCCATCGCTTCGATTGTGGGAATCTATCTGCTCTTTGTTCAATAAAACCGTGGGCTGGATTGAGGCGAAGATCTGTGGCATGCTCTAAAAGACCGGCAGTGAGGTTTCGGGCTAAAACTCGGTTTTGGGATCTGGATGCTGGATGGCACTGTGGGTGCCGCACACGAGGATCCCGCGCGGCGCAATCACCTTCCGTTTCACGTTTGTACTGGTCTTCTCTGGTGCAGTCGTGAGATGGACGGCGTGGCTCACTTATCAGAGCTAAAACCGATTCCTCACGCCGGTCTTTAAATTTGGCAAAATGAGTTGGATTTTCCCT
>CAZRDS010000045.1:4825-7940 GCA_964598895.1 uncultured Gammaproteobacteria bacterium
GCGAAGGCCTGAAGAGCCTTGCGTCGCCAGTTCGATCCTGGCTCTCGGCACCATCGAAAACACCCGCGAAAGCGGGTGTTTTGTTTCTCTAAAACGACACACGCACCCGGACGACGAGGATGGCGCTAGGGTGCGCGTGTCGTTGGGTGCGTTGGGTGAGCTCAGTCGTTCTTGAGCTCGTATGTCTCCACGCCTTTCTTATTCTCGATGAAGACAAAGTGCAGACAGCGCGCCGCGGCGATCAGCGCCATGATGTTGTAGGGGTCGACGGCGCAGACGTTGCGCTGCAACCCGCTCAAACGGAGCGAGCGAGGCGCGTACGACTGACCCGCATCCGTCCGCTCGACCTCGAGCATGATCCGGTCTCGACCACGCTTGATCTTGGTCAATCCGTTGTGACGATCAACCGTTACGCGGTCGCCCGCCTGGAGGGTGGTAGTCTCACGCAGGCCACCCTTCTTCACGAGAACGAAGCGGGGACGGTGCATGCCCTGCGGCGTGACAGGGGCTCTTCCAGACTTGGAACGTGCCATGAAAACACCTATGGTATCGGCTTACCACGGCCGAGCGGGTCCGAAGGGGACGGCTGCAGAGTAGGATTTTTGTGCGAAGAACGTCAATATTCCAATAAAATAGGTGGGTGAGTTGGTTCAGTACGCCCGCTCTGTTACTCTTAGCTTATGAGGCAAAAACCATTAGTCGCGATACACGAACTCCAAAATGAGAAGCTTTTGGAATTGATGAAAAAACGTCCTATAAAAACAATCGCAGATGTGATCAGTCTCATGACCAAGATCGATCGACTGCTTGGCAAAGACGATGGTCTTTGGTGGTTTAATTCTCTGTATCGTCGGGTGACAAAAGCAATTGAGCGTGACTGGAAACAGGGGAAATGGGCACACCAAGCCTGGCTCGTGCATCTGGATGTGGAATTCGCACAGCTCTATTTTCAGGCAATTGAGGGTTGGCTTACCCAATCCGCAGATATGCCACGTGCGTGGAAGCCACTCTTCGAACAGCGCTATCACGTAAGAATTGCACCGGTGCAATTTGCGTTGGCGGGGGTGAACGCCCATATTAATCGGGATTTAGCCCTGGCGGTTGTTCGTGCCTGTCAGAAGACGCGCACGGTTCCAGAGCGTGGAACGAAAGAAGAGCAGGATTATATTCGGGTGAACCGAATTCTCGAAGAAGTGGAAGTAAAGGTGATACAAGAGATGGCGCGTGGCATGTTGAAAATCGTGACGGATCACGTGAACCCCCTCGATAAGAAAGTGGCGATGACACTTATTGGTTGGGCGCGCGATGTGGCTTGGAACAATGCGGAAAGCTACTGGCACTGGACCCAGGTGGTTCCGGATGAGGTGCAAGCAGAAAAGATCGTCAGAAATATGGATCGTATGACGGAGCGGATGGGGCGTGGAATTTTGTTGCCACCCTCGACGCTCCGAGGGAGGACGATTCTATGAGTCCAGAAGCTCTCATCCGTTTAGCGGAGTTGGACAGTTCCATTTGTATCGAACTTGATCTGCATGAATCCTCTCTTCAGATCGATCCTACGCGACATCTCGCCCAGGCCGTGGTTGATTGCCGCAAACAAGGCAAAGATGTGCTCAAAGTCATCCACGGGCGCGGAACAGGTATCCTGCAAGCTGTCGTAAGGCGCTACCTAGAACGTGAGCAGAGACAAGGGAGGATTCAGACCTTTCGCCCTTCAGATCGCTTGGGTGAGCTTGGGGCCGTGATCTACGTCGTCGTTTGAGGTGTAATGGGTGATGGGGTTGCGGCGCTGCCTGCTTCTCTCAACTCGTGCAGTTCCGCCTTGAAAAGCAAGCAGACTTCTTCTTGTTTTTCAGGAGGAAGATCCTCAAAAATATCGCGCCAATAGTGGAGTTCATCCGCATCTTCTCCGAGCGCGATAAGTTCTTCGAGAAGTGGCTCAAGTTCTTGTTTGGTCATACCGGGTTAGGCGGCCTCCTGAAGGGGAGCGTTTGGAACACGTGGGTTAGCCTGTGCAGCGACAACGGGTCGTTTTCCATCCCGGTATTCATTCACATTTTTGACAGTGTTTTTGATTGCGCCACCGATCTTTTGCTCAGCAAGCTCCTCACCTTTTAAGACGAGCTCGGGGTGCGCAGCCATAAAACCAGCCGTTCTTGTCATGAGGCCGGCGGCTTTTGCGAAGCCTTTTTCTGCGAGTTGTTCGCCAAGCTTGGCAACGGCCTCAATACTTCTTCCAACAATCCCAATTGCTTTGCCCGCTTCTCCGACACCGGTGGCATCAAGGACGAAGCTCGCGACGCCAACAAAGGCGTGAATGATGCGCTCTTTTCCATCCATCTTCTCACCGGTGCTGGTTTCTCCCGCGAGCGCTTCGCTTGTCATTTTTACGCCTCCTACAAAGGGAACGAGGTCCACCGCGCCACTTAGGGCACGCTTCAAGAGACTCGCCCGTTTTACTTGTGAGCCTTCTATAATTTTCTCTCGTCGTTCGGCCGCGGTCTCGGGAGTTTTTGGTTGATCTTTTTGTTCAATCGCCGCTGGGGTGACGGTTTCTGCTACGTGGGTTTTGAGCGTTTCCGTGATGCGTTCCGTGAATTTCGTGAACGCTGCCCGAAAACGAGCTTCATTCGCAGCCAATTTCTCCTGGGTCTGTGTTCTTTGGGCTACGCGTTCCGCACCAGCTGGAGAAATGTGTGTAGCAGTTACGAGTTCTGCGAGCTTTTGTGCACCCTTCGCAATGCATTCATCTGTCCTGCGCTGTGCATACGCAAAGAGCTCATCTTTGTGAGTTTGGAATACCTCGAGGCTTGTGAGCTTTTCAAATACTTTGCGAGAAAGTCCACGTGTCTCTTGCTCAGCGGGTTTTTTGGGAGCTTCGTGGACAGGAGGGGCTTCTTGCACGGGCTGTACTTCAATAGGCGAGACAGCCATAGTTAGGAAGAAGGCGAAATGGTAGATCTTAGTTCAACGACCTTTTGTGCATCAAGCCCTTCCGCATGCTCAAAGAGAATATGATCTCGCTCTCGTTCCAACCTCTCGAATTCGTCAGCGTAGGCAAGGTACGGAGCCTCAAGCGCTTTTAGTTCCACTTGTTCTTGATTGTTCTCCATAG
>CAZRDS010000045.1:7950-9803 GCA_964598895.1 uncultured Gammaproteobacteria bacterium
AGTCGCTTCGTGACCGGTTGTGAACCTAGCTCACGCGCTCGTAGCCTCCACGTACGCCATTTTTACTCAAGACGATTTGCCAGAGTTGATTGTAACGCGCGCGAAAACCAGCGGCACACAGTAAAAGATAGAAGCGCCACATACGGTGAAAGCGTTCGTTATAGTGCGCGGAAAGTTTTGGCCAATGTGCTTCCACATTTTTGTACCATTCCATGAGTGTTTTATCGTAGTCGGCACTGAAGTTGTGCCAATCTTCCATTACGAATAACCCCTCAATCGCTTTGCCGATTTGCGCAACGGAGGGCAGCATCGAATTGGCAAAAATGTATTTTTCTATCCATGGATCAACGGTTGTCACAGAGCGAAGTCCACCGATCGTGTGGAGTAAGAAGAGGCCTCCGTCTTTGAGGCAGCGATGTGCAACTTTAAAATACTCACGATAATTTTTGTACCCGACGTGCTCGAACATGCCGAGCGAAATGATGTGGTTGAATGGTTCGTTGACATCGCGATAGTCCTGCAAGCGAATTTCAACATCTAAGCCTTTACAGCTCTCACGAGCGAGTTCCGCCTGTTCTTTGGAGATGGTCACCCCAACAACGGATGCGCCATATTTTTCCGCTGCAAATTTGGCAAAGCTACCCCAGCCGCAGCCAATGTCGAGTACGCGATCACCGGCTTTGAGACCAATCTTGCGGCAGACAAGGTCGAGCTTTGCTTCTTGAGCCTCATCGAGCGTCGTCGCATTTTTCCAGTAGCCACAAGTATAAACCATGCGCGTGTCGAGCATGGCGGCATACAGGTCGTTTCCAAGATCGTAGTGCGCTTCTCCTACTTTGCGTGAGCGGACTTTATTTTGGCGATTCATCACGTGCGATACCACAGCGTTGAAGAGCAGGCGAGGGGTAGGCCGGAGTTTGTCTTTGATCCGGTGTTGGAGGGCGCGGTCGATAAATTCGTCAATCGCTTCACTATCCCACCAGCCATCCATGTAGCTCTCGCCAAGACCCATCGTACCTTCTGCGAGGATGCGACCGTAGAACCGGGGATCATGGACGCGGATATCCCAGGGACGGCTCCCGTTTAATTGGATGTCGCTTCCTTCGAGTAGTTTTTCGATCTGGCTTTGAAACCGGTCCGCCATGGGCATAACGAGAGTCACAATAAAATAAGATTATAGGCCAAACTGTGACACACTTGCGATTTTTTGCAAACGAATATCTGAAATAATCGGCAATTGTTCTCGTACGCACAAGCGCGCTATATTCAGCGACGTGAATGGTTTTTTTGCAGTACTTGTCCTTATTCTGTCCGGAATCGTCTCCTGGCTAGATTTAAAGACGAAACGCGTGCCAATTCGAATGCTCCAAATGGGAATAGGTGGAGCATTTATTTTTCAACTTGTTCAAGGATCGTGGCTGAATGCTCTGGTGGCAAGCGTCTTGGGATTTACGATCCTATTCCTACCGGCCTTCTTTTCGAAAGGTCGTTTGTTGGGAGAAGGGGATGCCTGGGTAGGGGCCTGGATGGGGATGGTCTTGGGCATACCCGAGCTGTGGGTTAGTTTTTATGGAGCCATACTCCTAGGGGGTGTGGTGGCACTTGTCTTGCTCTGTAGGGGATGGAAGCGGACGGATCGCGTGCCCTTTGCGCCGATCTTATGTGGAAGTCTTTTTTTTACGCTCCTG
Organism: uncultured Gammaproteobacteria bacterium; assembly: GCA_964598895.1. GTDB lineage: Bacteria > Patescibacteriota > Patescibacteriia > 2-12-FULL-60-25 > 2-12-FULL-60-25 > JAGOTP01. The sequence goes on from CAZRDS010000045.1 coordinate 9,639, forward strand.
TGGGGACAGATGTTTCTTACCTGGTTTCAGCACTGGTTTTAAAAGCTCAATACAACAAAAATCCCGGCGTGAAGCCGAGATTCGTGTGTGGAGCGGGTGAGGGGAATCGAACCCCTCTCAGCAGGTTGGAAACCTGCGGTAATAGCCACTATACGACACCCGCAA
>CAZRDS010000046.1:0-827 GCA_964598895.1 uncultured Gammaproteobacteria bacterium
CCATAACATTCTCAGAAAGACGATCGCAAACAGCTCTCCCCAGAACAGGAGAGTTGTTTGATTCTATTTCTCCTGAAAATCAGATATGATGTGCCTATCTATGTCTGTTCGCTCTTTTTGTTGGTCGCTCGTCGCCACTATCGGCGTCTTCGCGCTGTTCTCGCATGCAACACCGGCTCTGGCCGATGCCTGTAGTTTTGGATGTACCGCGCAGTACAGCGCTTCGGCAGCCTCGGATGTGCATACGAGTTGTACGTCTGATAGTGATTGCGCCACATTGTGTACCGCAACCTGCAATAGCATGACGAGTCCGCGCGCATTAGTAGACCGCGCGCATCCGAGTACCTGTGGAGAGGGTTCCGTACGCATCTGTACACCTTGTACCTGTATCCCACAGGGATCCGCCGGAAATGAATGTGTTCAAGCGAGCGGCGCCACGACCTGTCGTGCCCGTTGTGGAGAAGTCTGCGGAGGCTACAATGCTCGTCGAGATACAATCAATGTATCAGCCATCATCTGTCCTGCAGCCTCAGCGCCTGCTGCCCCGTCCTGTGTCGCCGTGGGGGGAGCGGGTGCTCCAGCCGCTGGCCCAGGCGCGGGAACATCTGCTGGGTATTGTCGCTTCGCCTGTTCCTTTGGAGCGACACGAAATGTGCGAACGAATATCACCTGTACACCAAGTTCACCTTCTGAATGTTCCACCTCTGGCATAGGAGCAAACTGTACGGCGCTTGGGGCTGGATATACTGCCTCGACGCACATCGCGTGTGAGGCAGGAGAGGGAGGGCCAAAGTGTGTCATTACGTGTAACCGCTCGACGGTAGTCG
>CAZRDS010000046.1:837-9270 GCA_964598895.1 uncultured Gammaproteobacteria bacterium
CTCAACCGTTGCCAAACCGTCTGTGGAAACCGAGGGATGGTATGTAACACGGATAGTGCGGGAACTTGTACCGCTGGGCATTGCGCCTTTTCTTGTGCTGTTGCAACTACTCCCGCCATTCAAGATAATCGTGAAACAGCCTGTAGCTATTCGGACTCAGCCAGCCAAGGAACAGCGAACCAATTGTGCTCCAGTCGCTGTACCGCTTTTTGTTCAACGCAAGGAGGGACGTGTGCGGGCGAGCCAGCGGCGAGTTGTTACACGAGTGAAAACCGTCCGGCTCCGGGTGGGGCTGATAACAGTGCGGGAGGAAGCGCTCCTGCTGCTCCGCGCCAGCCAGCTCGTACAGCTCCTGTTTTTAATGCGACCTTCCCAGATCCATTTGGAGGAAACCTTACGGTTCCACAAGTCATCGGAAATATCATTCGGATTTTAGTTGGCCTGACAGGAGTCTTCTTCCTCGGCGTGTTTGTGTATGGAGGTTTGCTCTATCTCACTTCCGCAGGGGATCCAAAAGCGGTTCAAAAAGGGCAAGCAGCCCTTGTGAACGCGGTGATCGGGCTCGTCGTTGTCCTCTTCTCATTCGTCGCCGTTTCTCTCATTGTGCAGGTTTCAGATCGATTGCAAAACAATAGTATTGGCACGGTTGATCAATCTCAGAATGCGCAAGATGACTCTGGAGCGCTCCAACCAGGGGGAACTACGCGCGCAACCGGCCGTTCCTCTCAAGGAGGGAGTGTGGGTGCAGGAGCTGGCACAAACGGCACGATCCCGCCTCCAGAAGCGGGCTCTCCGGGTGCGGCCTGTCGAAATTATTACGGCGCGGATCCTGCGACGTGCTCTGGGCGTGGAGGTGCCTGTCCGGCCGGGGTGAGCGATTTGGGTGGTCTTGTCACAACTTGGGGGACAAGTTTTCCAGCTGCGACGCCGTCGGTTCCGGACCCAGCCGCCGCCTGCCGTACTTGCTTAGAGACAGGTGTCACCAGTTTGCAAGGTCGTTTCCCAGGGATTCAAACAAGCTGTATTCCAGCGCTGGTCCATTTGTGGAGCACGAGCTGTCGTGACGTGTGTAACCCACGAGCCATGGCGGCTGAGAGTGGAAATACAACAAGATTAAATGTGTGTGATACAGCGGGGTACAACATCAATGACGCGTCGTGTCAGCGCTGTATGACGTACTGGCAACTTCCTGCACACGTCGCAACGATCTCGGGTGTGGGCTGCCAAGATCTTCCAGGGAAGGCTGCCATCTGGTGTTCGGGAGCGGAGTCTCCTGCGCGTACGCGCCGCCCAGAGTCTGGTGGCTATTGCACACCTATTTCAACTCCAAGATAAAAGAGAAGTGAGTTGGGTGTGGTATACTTTTGCAGTCGCGTTCTATGTTACGATCTTTACACTGGAAAGGAGGTGAGACAGCATGACTAAACGCATGAAGTATGTTGTGAGTTTTGCCGCTTCTCTCGCCCTTGCCGCGTGTGTTGCTGCTCCGGCGCTCGCGCAGAGTGGATCCCTCACCGCCGATGATTTGGGAGTAGGGGCGGTTGGAGGCGAATTGAAGCTTGGAGATAACGATATTCGCGGAACGGCCGGTCGTCTGATCATGGTCGCCCTCGGATTCCTCGGAATCATTTCCGTTATGGTGATGTTGATGGGAGGCTTCAAATATATGGTTTCCGGTGGGAGCACCGAGAAAACTGATGAGGCGCGTAAATATATTATTTCGGGTATTATTGGCTTGGCGATCATTTTATCTTCGTGGGCCATTTCGACCTACGTGATCACGGGATTGCTTAAAGCGACGGCTAGCGACGTGTAACTTTCTCCTCTATGCGACTTTCCCTTGCGCGCTTCATTGCGCCTCTTTCCTGCGTGCTCTTGCTCGTGCCTGTTCTGGCATCCGCTCGTCTCACCGATGCGACGACGGGTCTTGGAGCGACCGGCCAAGCGGCTGGACTCTCTACCGGCTGTACCGGCTCAGCGACCGCTTGTATCACGACCATGCTTGGTCGAGCCCTGAATATCCTCTTTGGATTTCTCGGAATCGTCCTTCTTGGCTATGTGCTCTACGGGGGGTTCGTTTGGATGACGGCGAGTGGTTCAAAAGAAGTAGACCAAGCTCAGGGAATTATCCGCAATGCCGTTATTGGAGTTGTGATCATCGCCTGTTCGTTCGCGATTTCTGATTTCGCTCTCAGGCAAGTCGGAAATATTGCAGGGGGAGGTGAAGGAGGGACGGGAACTTCTGATTCGAGTGCAGCCACCGATGCGCGGTTGGATGCCTTGATGGATGGGGCAACTCGGCCCTGTTGTTACGCTAACCCAGCTCCTATGACGACCTGTGTCGCTGATTGCCAGCGCACACCGACCGCCTTTGGTCTTACGGCTCCCGTGACAGAAGATGCGTGTATCTTGCCGTGTGGTTCGCGTGTCTGTACCGGCGGGACTCCGGCTGACCCACGTCCGGTCGCTGGGCAAGCACAGTGTACGGCGGGCGCCCCAACGAGTGGCTCGAGTGTCCCAGGCGCAACTACAGTTTGTGCAGACTTCCTACGCATTCCAATCCCGGTTGATCGTTGCTCGGGGTGTGTCGCTCAGTGTCAGCGTGACACGGTCTGTAACTCTAACCCAAGCAATAACTTTGGGCATGGTTCACGTGATTTTGCTACACAGGATCAGCTCAATACGCAACGTGGAACATGTCGTGAAATTGTGTGTACGGGCTCAGGAGACTGTCCTCGCTAAGGTGTGGATGAAATTTGTTCGAAAGTGCGCTATTATTGTCTCGACCTCCCACAACTATTCTAGGTCTTTCACATTATTCTTTCTATGATTCAGATCAAGCGTGTTGTTTCTTCGATCGCGGTCAGCGTCTTGGCGCTTGCCCCGATGATCGCGTCGGCTCAAACCGTTGGTGGTAACCCATTCCAGCGCGCTCTCGGCGCAGAGGGAATTCAGGGCGTACAAACAGGTGCAGGCGTGGGCACAAGCTCCGCTTCCCTTCCAGCAATTATCGGTCGTGTGATCAACGTGATTCTCGGATTCCTCGGAATCATTTTGTTGTTCTACATTTTGCTCGCTGGGTTCAAGTGGATGACGGCTGGTGGAAGTGCGAAGCAGACGGAAGAAGCTCGTGACATGATCAAAAATGCCGTTATCGGTATGGTGATCATCGTTGCAGGGTTTGCCATCTCGAACTTCGTCATTACACAGCTCGCAACCTTGACCGCTGGCTAATAGCTTAAACAGTTGTGGGATAGACGAGCGCTGCACCTTTCCGGTGCAGCGCTTTGTTTCTCGTATTTTTTTGCTTACCTAAGCCCTATTTTTCATTCGGGCGTGTTCAGGGAAAGAAGCTCTGAAAGATTGACAAAAAGCCAAATTCATGTGAGGATGCCGGGTTCTTCGTTTCTGGCAGCGCCTGTTTTAGAACGAGAACAACAGGCTCTTTCGACAACCCGAGTAAGGATTGTCAAAGACAGAAAAAGCACGAGCCATCCCGCAAGGGTTGGTTTGTTCAAGATTCCGGGCACGAACGCCCACGCGAGTAACACGCCTCCAACAAAAATGCGCTGAAAGGAGCGCGAACAAGAATGGCCTACGACGACCGACGAGGTTCGGGCGGTAGCGCAGGAGCGGAGGGGCCTCTCGAAAAGGTCTTCCGTGCCTACGTCACGCCGTACGTTCGTCCCTTGGCGCTCGAGCTCATCGAGTCCTGGGGGGCAGACGTCATGCTCGGAACGCCGCTGCCCGAGTGGTTTGCGGCGTTGGCCTGGGTCATCGTGGAGCGCATGGTGCGCTTCATGCATATCCAGGAATTCATCAAGCAGAAGCGGCCGCCGTCGTGGCTCGTCGCGAAATGCACCAAGATCCTGCTGACCTTGATGTGCACCGTCCTGGCAAGCATCAAGATTTCGCCGCTCTTCAAGCAGCATCTCGAGGACGCCGTGAGCCGTCCGGTCGGTGACGCGATCGAAGGGTTGTTGGAAGGGCTGCGCATCAAAGCCAACCTGACCATCGAGACCTGGATGGCGGAGCGTGACGAAACGGCGCGCGCGGCTCTCATGGAGGTGCCGCTCAAGGCGGCGAATGCCTTCCTGAAGAGCATCTGGAACAAGGTGCTCGACGCCGCTCGTGCTCTCGGGGTGAATGTCCCCGATGATCTGGGCGACGACGACACGACGACTGACGGAAAGAAGAGCAACAAACCCGCCAATGGCGGAAGGATGGAAGGCATGGGAGACAAGAGCATCAAGACGCTCGACGAACGTCTCCGTGAGCTCGAGCCCACGGAGGGGACGCGCGTCGGAGACGTGCGTCTGTCGATCCTGGACTTCAGTGGGGCGTTCGCGTCCCACTGGCGAGTCATCAACGAGGCGACGCAGCGTCGCCTCCTCGACCCGGACGAGATCATCCGGGCGGCCGAGGCGTCGGACGACGGCGAGCTCGCCGACCCGGATGGGGGAACCGCCTTCGTCACGAACCGGGTGTTCGCCTTGAAGCGCCTCGCCGCGAGCTGCAAGAAGCTCGTCGGCAAGGCGCGTGACGAAGATGGGACTGGGCCCAAAAAGGACGACAAGAAGAAGCGTCCACCGGGAGCGATCGGGGACGAGAAGATCCCCATGGGGCCGCTGGGTGAGTTCGACAATCCGACCTGGCACCTGACGGAAGAACCGGATCCGAAGGCGATCAGTCCTTCGAGGCAGTTGCGGAACCGCAACATCGAAAACTGGAAGGACAAGATGGGACCCGCGCCCCTGGCGCTCGCGCCGGGAGCGGCCCCTCCGCGCATCGGTACGCGGATCACGTCGGTGCTCAACCTCCGCGGGCGCGCGGCGTCCCTCTGGGCGCGTCGCCGCAGCCTGGGAACCCTCATCGCCTCGCCCTTCGTCTTGGGCTGGCGCAAGTACAAGACGTGGCGGGCGGCGCGCAACGCACCCGCCAACCCGCCTTCTCCTCCAACCACCATCCCCCCGCCGCCGCCCACGCCCTGAAAGGAGGGCAAAACAGTAATGGCAACAACACCGACAACGCCTCCGGCCGGAGGGGCGCCCGCGGGCGCCCCCAAGAAGAACAACGACTTCGACGACCTCTCGGCGGGGGCGGCGTGGCTGGCGATTTTCGTCTACCGCGCCAACCTGCTGACGGGGCTGAAGACGGCCTGGGCCGCCACCAAGGGCTGGCTCCGGGACTACTCGTTCGAGCGAGCTCACCTCTGGGTGAGCTGGGTGCGCATCGCCGCCCTCATGGGGATGGTGATGATCCCCGCCATTCTCTTCGGGATCGTCCCGTGGGCGCAGGCGACGGAGCACCTGCTCACGGTCGCCGGCGTCTGCGAAGGTGTCCTGGCTCTCGTAGCGCTGCGCACCTGGATCCCGTTCTGGTCCTCGCAGCAGGTGCGCGAGGCGACGACCGAAGACCTCCGGGACTTCCGCTCCGCGGCCGAGGAGGCCGAGGCGAAGTTCGAGGCGGTCAAGAGGGCCGACCCGTACCGATCGGCCCCCGCGGTCTACGACGCAGCTGAGCGCGAGGCGCTCGCCGCCCGCGCAGACTACAAGCGCTTTCTCGAGTACGTCGGCCCCTCCAACCGCTCGGCGCTTCTCCTGGGTTTCATCACCTGGAGTACGCTCGTGGTGTTCGGCTTCGTGCTCGTCGGGGCTGCGATGGAACTCCACATGGGGCCGGCGCACATCCGCCAGTCCCAGCTCGAACGAGTCCTCTTCGGGGGGTCTCTCGTGTACTTCCTGGTCGGGGTCTTCCCGACGGTCATCTTCATGTATGTGGTGTCGATCGCTGGCTCGGCGGTCGTCAAAGCCGAGAAGGCGCTCCACATGGCGCGTCAGGGCGCCCAAGGGGTTCTCACCCCCGGAGGCGTGACGGGTGACACGATCGACGCGCGCGAGCGCGCCGAACAAGCCGCCAACGGTGACGAACCCGGTCGCATGGCGACCGATATCTTCGTGTACCGCATCTGGCAGAGCTGCGTGTCTCTGCTGGTGGCGTCCTTCGGGCAGGTCCTGCTGATCTGGCAGTGGACCAACCATGAGGTCAGCATCAGGTCCGCGAAGTACTCCTTCGTGGTCACCTGTATCGAACTCCTGATCTACTGGGGCCGCAAGGACCCTACGCTCCATCGCAAGAAGGAGCCGACGTGGGTCGGAGTCATGTCTCTCGCCAGCTTGCTCGTCGTGGTCCACTTCCTCTTCATGGGGAACGTGACCAAGGTCGTGGATGGCGAGCTGGTCTACGGGCCGGCCTCTGCCTGGCTCGATCACGGCCCCCTCTTCTGGCTGACCGACAACAGCGGCTACATGGCGACTCTCTTCTCGAACTCGCTGGTGTGGATCGACTTCGATGGCCCCCAGGTCGTCGAGGCGATCATCATCGGCGTGATCCTCATCGGTGTCCCGACCGCTCTGGTCATTTGGCTCGCCAAGAAGACCACGCCCGACAAGGCGGCCGACGTCTCGCCGCTCCTCAAGAGCGGCCGCAACTTCGCTCTCGCCGCGATCGCGGCGATGACCATCCTGCCGGCCTGCATCGTGACCGTGAAGCAGCTCGCCCCGAGCGCACGGAACCGGGGCGGTGCAACGGCCGAGCAGCAGCACATCGCGCACGAGGCGCGTCGTCTCGTTCGCGCCTCCGACGAATCGGTCGCGCTCGACGTGCGCGACAGCGCGAACGCGATCGAGCAGCACAACGCGCGCCGCGGTGGTGTGACGAGTAGCTCCGACTACAACGAGCGCTGCCACGTCGACTCGTACTCCGGGCAGGTCGACTGCACCGCGGAGTGCTTTCAACAGCACAACCCGCCATATGCGTCGACCCCGGCCGACCTCGAGGTCGGCCGGCGTGAAGGCTTCTGCCGCCCGGTCGCTCGCTAGCGCGGACGCTCGGTGGCACGGCTCTCTGCAGAGAGCTGGAGGATACGATCTACACACGTCTGCAGGCGTGTGAGTGCCTCTTCGCGGTCTCCCTGATCGCAGAGGAACGTGCCCGGCCTCGCCGGTGTCTGCGTCCGCTTCACAGCGGACCAACACCCTCGCGCGAGCCGGGCATTTCTATTTCAGAAAAATTCTGAGTATTTTTTATGCAAACAAAACGCAACATCCCTCAACCGAAGTCGAGGGATGTGAATGTTCCATTGTCGTCAAGCATGGAAACGACAATGAACGAATTGGATAGGCTTTCGCTCCATCCACTCAATGCACGAATCGTTTAGGATTCTCTGCATTGAGTGGCCGGATCGATGTGTCGATTGTGCGGAGTTGTGACACGCTCGTCAACGTATAACAGTGGATATCTTTTTTCGTGAACGCAAAAACGTGTGGTACGTGAGCGTAACAGAACTCATGCGCTCAGGTCTCCAACTTCAGGAACTTGTGAATCAACAGAAGGAGCTGTGGCGGAGTCTGCACCATTTCCGTACAAGATCTCTTCATCGATATCGAAATCATCTTCGAGAATGCAATGGTCGATGAGTACGGCACGGCAATCTGGTTTTGGTTTGAGCACGTCTTTTTCATAACACAATTTTTCAATCAAACCTTCGGGGAGAGGTTTACGGCGCGGTGGGGGAAGCGGAGCGGCAGGCGCGCTTGGGGTTTGATGCGGCTTCGCAGGGAAGCGTGCAGCCGGTGGATTTGGTCCACGACCATGCCCAAACGACCGGCGGTTGTTGCCGGATGAACCCTGGTGCGGCTGACGACTAAATGGCATAGGGGAATGAGGCTATCCTAAAGCGTTGCCAGGAATTTGGCGAATCGTTGGTCTGATGGGAAAGAGTAAAGGAGCATGCTAGTCTTTGAGGTATCTATGAACCGCCTGCCTCTCCGCCTGTTCTTCCGCTGGTTCGCGTTTGCTCTGCCGCTCCTGTCGATCACCTATCTTGTACGCTTTCGGGTAGCGGGACTGCCATCAACGCTCTTGGAGGTCTTACTTTGGGTGTTCGTAGTGGGCGTATTTTTTGTGACAAAAGATATGGGGATGGCGCGCGCCCACCAGTTGTTGCGCGCTTGGCGCTGGCCGATTGTAGCCTGGGTGCTCGCGACCTTGATAGCGGTCTTTGCCTCGCCGTCTCTTTGGACGGGGATCGGTCTCTGGCGCGCCTACGTTCTTGAACCACTCCTTGTACTCATTGCGGTCTGCGCCATTTTGGACCAGCCGGGGGATCGTAAGCGGATGGAGCAGGGGATGATGGTCGCAGCAAGCGTCGTGTCTATCTGGGCGATCGTGGGCTATCTCGGGAACTGGGGCATTCCGCATCCTTGGAACATCGCGATTCGAGCCGGACGGCGCGCCGTTGGACCGTTTGGATTTCCAAACGGCGTCGCGTTATTTGTGACACCGATCGGAGCGTTGGTTGTCGGACGTTTGGCGAACATGTTCGCTGAACAAAAGATGAATGTGAAACGAGCCTGGAAAGAGTATGCGCTT
>CAZRDS010000046.1:9280-9549 GCA_964598895.1 uncultured Gammaproteobacteria bacterium
TCAGGGTGGGATGGGTGCGTTTGCAATAGCGATCGTGTTATCGCTCCTCGGTTTACGCAAGGGTCGTTGGCTCGTGTTCGTTGGGGCGATTCTCAGTATCCTTGGATTGATTTTGGTTCCAGGTGTTCGCTCGGCGCTTGTCCGAGAAGTGAGCTTCCAGGGATGGTCCGGCAAGGTCCGTCTCTTTATCTGGCGTGAGACCTGGGCCATGCTGAAAGACCACTGGTTCTTTGGCGCTGGTTTCGGCGGCTACCCAAAAGTCTTTGATG
>CAZRDS010000047.1:0-9503 GCA_964598895.1 uncultured Gammaproteobacteria bacterium
TTGACGATCGGGTCACGGAGGTGAGCCACTACACGCGCACGATATTCTTTATCGACCAGCAAACGGTTGATCCCGAGCAACGTCGCGCCCGGCATATCGAGCAATGCGAGCACACAGTTCATCAGGATGTACTCCATGCGAGCACTCCAAACATCCGGCCAAATCTTTTTGAACACCCCCATCAAACCGGACGCAACCAACGGCTTCTGGTCATCCGAATCAGTTTCCAATATGTTAAACCCCATCGGGAAATCAACATCCGCCGGATTGAAGTAAATAACATCGTTGATACGGTGCGGAGGGATGAAATCCACCAGCTTTTCCGCCGTATCACCGTGCGGGTCGATATAACAACACCCGTGGCCCTTATTAATATCGGATACGATGAAATTTTCGAGCACCGTCGTCTTTCCCATACCCGTCTTACCGATGATGTAGATGTGGCGACGGCGATCGTCGGTTTTAATCCCAAACTTACGCTTTTGATTGCGAAAATTCGTCTCTGCAAAGAGCGTAATATCGTTCTCGTGGTCGTGACCGTAATCAATGGACATAGAAGCTGAAAAGGATCACTCTCCGTCTGGTTCAAGCCCCTCAAAAGGAAGGTTGGTCGGCGCGGTCGACTTCTTGGCAGCAATCTGGTTCAAGCTAGGTGCTTTGACCTGCAACAAAATTGGGAAATGCCAAAGCGTGGCAAGCTCTTCTGCAGACAGGAAGAAGCGACTCACACCAGCGCCATCGCGTGCACGATAGTACTCGAGCAAACGACTCATGCGCTTATTGTTACGACGTTCTTTGAAAAACCAGAGCGACGAACCCACACCTGTCTTCTTGAAATCCGGCTTGATCGCCATCATGTGGAAGGTGTTCGTTTGCTTGATGGCACCGATAAAGCCTTGGGCAATACGTGCCTTACTAAACACATCTGTTTTTGCAAGATAGATAAAACGGATTTTACACTCAAACCCAATCTTGGAAGCTTTGCGCTCCGTCGCTTCCAAAATGTCGCGCTCTCCCGGACTCAAACGCATCAACTTTGGAGGTTCATCCTTTTTCTTTTCTTCCTTGTGCCCGCCAAAGAGATCCAATCCAACCGCTGAAAGGACGCCTTTGACGATCTCAAACGGGAACTGGATGATCTCGCTCAAAAGACTCTTATGCTCTTCAATCTTCTCTCCTCTTAGCTTCTTAATAACCTTACTCGCGCGCTCTCGGAAGGCTGCCTGGTCGGTTGGCAAAATCGAAATCTGCATCCAGCAATGCTCTCCTGGACCAAGACGAGATAAAACTTCAAGATAGGCGGCGACCGGATCTTTGAATTCTCCTGACACCTTGTCCTCAAACTCGCTATACACCTTCAAAGAATAGGCGTCGGCACCAGGAGCTGGATTGGCAGGAATAAATTCACATCCCCAAGCGCGCCAGTTTGGGTCAGGAAAATGAGGTTGTTCTGGACCTGCTTTTTTGGAGTAATCTTCCGCGATATCAATTTCTGCATCTGGATACTGCGCGTAGACTGCCGCTTCAACTAAATCACGACTTCCTTTGAGACAACGGACATAGAAACTCGTCCGACCTTCGGTACACACGACTTCCATGCTGAGAGCAGCTTGGAACGCTCCGTCACGCCAGACTTCTGCCCAAGAAATACTTGAGTGCGCACCAGCGAGTTGCGCGAACATGTTTTCTGTCGCCTTCGGCGTTTGTTCAGAAGTGTTTGGAACAGCGATCCGCAAAAGCACCCATTGCATCTTGTGGGCAAAGGCATGTTCACGCCCATGGTGATACACCTCAATAGCGATGTGGAGCGCGGATCGAGCAATAAAAAACCAGAGGATGATGCTCACCCAGCCAGCAGCAAACAAGAGATACCCCATCGCTTTAAATGGGTCATCTCCTGCGATGTTCAGAAAGGCTTCCAAAGAAGCGGTGAAAGATGCGAGCAAGTCGTCCATGCCTCCATAGGATAACACACCTTCAACGAGTCAGAAAAACATCGCCCTGTGGGCGATGTTTTTCTTTGTAAGAGATTCTTCTCAAAGCTTAGGCTTGTGACTTTTTTCCACGTGCCCAGGTGTCCCAGGTCACGAGCAAAGGCGATGCAATGAAGATCGATGAGTAGGTTCCAACCGCGATTCCGATGATCAACGCCAACGTAAAATCATGCAACGAAGATCCACCAAACAAGAAGATGGCGAAGAGTGTAAGCAAGGTTGCGATCGAAGTGTTGAACGAACGGAGCGCTGTCTGTCGGATCGAGAGATCGACCACGGAAGCGAATGTTCCGGTCGTCTTCTGAAGATTTTCACGCACGCGATCCATGACGACGATCGTGTCCGTAATCGAATACCCCATGATGGTCAAAATAGCGGCGATAAACGGTGTTCCGATTTCAACTCCGTAGAAATGACCAAGAACCGAGAAGACACCGAGTGGAACGATCACATCGTGAAAGGCGGCAATGAGAGTAACCACGCCGTACTTCCATGCTTTGATTGGGAATGACACTTTGCGGAAGGCATACGCAACGTAGGCCAAAATCGCTAGGAAAATTACGAGCAACCCTTCCAAGGATTTCTTACGCAATTCTTCTCCCAAGACTGGGCCGATCGCGTCAAAGCGCAATTCGGTGGAATGTGGGTATTTCGTCTTCAAGTGATCGACGACTTCACGCGACTCTGTACCTTCCAAGCTCCGCAAACGGAATTGAAGGTCTGTATCCCCCACTGGTTGTGCCACAACGGGTCCGACATTCACATTTGGGGTCTTTTGCACTTCAGCTGCGGCTTCAACCGGCGTTGGACGATTTTCAAATTTCATCACGAGCAACGATCCACCTGTAAACTCAATCCCCTGATGCAGGCCCCACGCAGCAAGGGCAGCGATCGAGGCGACGATCAGAACTCCAGACAGAGTGAACCAGACAGCACGCAACGAAACAACGGAAAATGATTTCATAGAGGTTAGGCGATATCGCGAGGCTTGAGGAGCAACCAAGAGAACCGTTTAAGAGGTGTGTGCGCCACAAGACGCATCATCGTGCGAGTTGATACAACCGCCGTGAAGAGCGAGAGCAGGGTTCCGATCGCGAGTGTCAGGGCGAAACCACGAATCCCAGACGAAGAGAAGCCATAGAGCACCGCACACGAGATAAGCACCGTCATGTGTCCATCCCGAATGGAAGGCCAGGCACGATGGAAGGCTTCCTCCATGGCATCAACCAAGTCTTTACCGGTGCGCCATTCTTCTTTGAGTCGCTCAAAGACCAGCACATTGGCATCGACCGCGATCCCCAAAGACAGGATGAATCCAGCAATTCCAGACAAAGTGAGGGTGACTGGAATAAGTTTGAAGAGGGCCGCCAAGAGAGCTGCGTAGAGCGCAAGCGCCACAATCGACACGAAACCTGGCAAGCGATAGAGCAAGATCATGAAGAGCGCAACCAGAGCGAACCCAGCCAACCCCGCCTTCAGCGAGCGAGCAAGCGAATCAGCTCCGAGCGTTGGCCCAACTGTTTGTTGTGCGATCAGCTTAATTGGCACTGGCAAGGCACCTGCCGTCAGACGACGTGCCAAGAGTTTTGCATCGTTGATGGAATAGGAGCCGGTAATAACTGCACGTCCTCCGATAATTTCTGTCTGGACAACTGGTTCAGACAAGGACTGACCGTCTAAGAAAATAGCGATCGGTTTGCCGATGTTATTCCGCGTAAGTTCAGCGAATAACTTGGAGCCTTCGTCGTCAAACTGAAGCGCAATCTGCGCACGACGCGTCTGCGAATCGAATTCAAGTTTGGCGGACTGAAGCTGTTTTCCTGTGAGCTTCGTGTCTTTCCACTGACCTTGTGGCGGAAGAATATCTTCTTTCACGAGCTTCTTGAATTCAATCACACGAATACGTACATCATTCTGTTTACGTTCACCTTCTTTCAAGAGCAAATGGAAGCCTGCTGGGGATTCAACCACATCAGAGACCGTACCGGTTGCCTGAGAGAAAATGACCGAATCAAACTGTGGGAGCAATTCACCAGCCGCGAACCAACCAAGCTCACCACCAGCCTGGGCAGCCCCTGGCTCCTGTGAGTTTTGTTTGGTGAGCTCAATAAAGTTCTCTGGGGTAATCTTCTTCTTCAGCTCAGTAATTTTAGCCAGGGCTTCTTCCTTGGTTGAGGTCGACAAACCCGTCGCCTGTGAGTCTTTGTAGCTGATGAACAAATGACGCGCTTTGACTTCCGTTTTACCTGTTGGCTTTGATTCTTCCACCTTCACCGCCGCGTAAGAACCTGCGCGTTCAATCACCACTGGGTGGATGGTCCCAGCAGGCGTGTCGTTTACCGCTTTCGCAATGTCTACGTAGTCTGGATGCGTGCTCAAGAATCCGATTTCTCCTTGGGTCGAAGACACGGCCGCGATATCAGACTGACTCGCGAGCTTTGCGAAATCCGCTCCTGACTTTTGCGCTTCGGTCAGCAATGTCTGAGTGAGATCAAAGGCTTTTTGGTTCTGTGTCTTGATCTGTGTTTCCTCTTCCTTTGTGAGATCACGAGGAACCACATTGTTTACTTCCTTGAACTCCAAGATTGGCGTCTCTCCAATTAATTTGATGGCTTGTGACACATCTTTTACACCCGCAAGTTCAACGATCACGCGCCAAGCAGAGCCAGCCTGGATGGTTTGGATGAGTGGTTCAGATACACCAATAGCGTTTACACGACGTTCAACCACGTCACGTACGCCGTTCAAGGCTTCTGCACGACCCGCTGGATCGACGTGGGAAACGTCCGCTTCGTATTCAAGGTGCGTACCGCCTTCCAAATCAAGACCGAGCACGAAAGGAACGGTCACTTTTGGCAACGGTGATCCGACCAATGTTCCTGCCTGACCCAAGACCCAATTCAATGGACGTGGATAGGCAATGGCGGCCGCGACCAGAAACAAGACAAACAACCAACCTGCACGGCGCTTGGCCGTTGTCGGAGAAATTCGTTTGATGACGCTCATAAATAAGAAGATTTTTAACGTTGGGCAGAGTCTAGCGGTGGCGTCTGATCACGTCCAGAGAGTTGTGGGACCATACGCGGTGGCAGACGACGTAACAAAATGGCTTGTTGAGCAACCGTGAGCAAGCTCATCGTAAGCCAATACAAGGTCAGCCCTCCTGGCAAGGAGAATCCGATCACAGCCGTCACAATCGGCATGAGATACAGCATTTGCTTGTTCATCATGGCGGCCATCCCTTCGTCTTTCGCCCCAGCGGATCCTTGCACCTCTGGCGGAGGTGTTGCGATGGTTGCGGCAGGTGGTTTCATCAACTGTCTCCCCTGCCAAAACTGCACCGCAGCTGCGAGAATCGCGAGCACGGGCGCTGGATGCGACAAATCGAACAAGCCAAAGAACAGCGTGTTCACCACCTGCGGATTTGGAACGAAGGAATAGAGGAGATCCAAATTCTTTCCCGCCAACCCCAAGGACAAAGCGCGATAGAGCGCGATGAAGACCGGCAACTGCACGATCAGCGGCAAACATGAGGCAGCTGGGTTCACTTTCTCTTTGGCGTAGAGCGCCATGAGTTCTTTGGCCTGACCTTCTTTATCGTCCTTCAGGCGCTTCCGAATCTCTTCAATATGCGGCTGAATGTCCTGCATCGCGCGCTGCTGTTTGATTTGCTTGGCCGTGAATGGGTACAAGATGACCTTGATCAACAGAGTGAGCAAGATAATCGAGAGACCAAATTCGTGACCGGGAATAATGTCATACAACCAAATCAAGAGGTTCAAGATCGGTTGAAGAAAAATCGCGGTGAAAAGATGAGAGAACATAGGATATGAGAATCCAAAGGCAGAACTAGACTGCCGCTTCGTCCATCGATTTCAATTCCGTATCGGTTTCGTTGGCCTCAGCGACAGTTTCTGGAACATCTTCATCGATGGCCGCTGGCGCTGGTTCAGCCTTTTCAGATTTTTCTGACGGACTCACTGAGTTCTCAGAGCCAAGAGCGAGCTCAGGCTTGAATTCCCCTTGATCAGAATCTGCCACTGGTTGTCCGCCTTGTTCTACGATCGTGATCTTCCAGTTGGTAAGCTTGGCGGCGAGACGCACATTCTGACCACCCTTTCCGATCGCGAGCGAGAGCTGGTCTGGCTTCACGTGCACAATCGCCAAGTGCTCCTCAGAACGCAACTCTACTTCTTCGACTTTCGCTGGCGAGAGCGCTGCGGCGATAAACTTGGCCGCGTCTTCATGCCATTCGATAATATCGACCTTCTCCCCTGCCAATTCACGAATGATCGTTTGGATACGCGTTCCGCGCTGTCCGATACAGGAACCGATTGGATCGATCGCGTCGTCACTTGTTGTCACGGCAACTTTGGTGCGACTTCCTGCTTCACGTGCAATTTCTTTCATCTCAACCGTTCCGTTCAAAATTTCTGGAATTTCTTGGGCAAACAAGGCACCGACCAAGGCAGGTGCAGCACGCGTGAGACGGATTTCTGGACCACGTGAAGACATGGTCACTTCACGCAGCAAGGCTTTGATACGCGTTCCTGGGAAGTAACGCTCTGTTTCGATTTGATCTTCTGGCAAGAGAACCCCCGTGGCACGACCAAGGTCGATCAAGACCACACGCCCTTCACGACGCTGAACCGTCACGTTCATGAGCTCCCCTTCTCGGTTCTTGAAATCACTAAAAATCACGTTTCGCTCTGCTTCGCGCAAGCGCTGCAAGATCACCTGCTTGGCGGTCTGGGCAGCCATGCGGCCGAAAGCGGCTGGCACCGTGAGCTCGACGCGCAACTCTTCGCCTACCCGTGCATCGGATTTGATGTCGCAGGCGTCACTCAACATGACCATGAGCTTTGGGTTGAATTTGAACTCTGCACCGGTAACCGCATCAACAGGCGCCACAACTTCTACTTCTGGGGCACGGTCACGATCGCGACCACGTTCTTCGCGTTCCTTCTTTTTAGGCGCATGGGCGGCATCAAAACGCTCAAAGTAGCCCTCATCGAGCTTCATGTCCTCTACCACCATTTTTACATCAAAAACGCGAATCCCACCCGTCATGCCATCGTATTTCTCCGGGTCAAATTCGACCTGGATATTCTGGTTTTTGTTGCCAAAATCTTTGCGATAAGCCGCTGAAAGAGCGGTCGAAACGGTCTCAAGGACCGACTCGTACGGAATATTCTTTTCATCCGCAATCTGACGCATTGCTTGGGAAATAGGACTGGCCATAGGGATAGGTTGTAGAACTACGGTTAAATTGTAGACAAGGGAGTGAAAAAAACTGACCCGCTTCCCAACCGGAAACGAGTCAACTCAGGGAATAGTATGCGTATTCTGAGAGGAAAAGTCAACTAAGATCCTATCATCACTAGGTGTGTATCTTCTCCAAAGCTAAGTCTAGTTGTTTCTCCAAAAAACTGGCAAATGACCATCCAAGTACAGCCGCCTCTTTAGGACAGAGACTTTGCTCGGTTAGCCCTGGAATCGTATTCGTTTCAAGGAAATAAAACGTTCCTTCTCTTAAGATAAAATCCGAACGACTTACACCGTCACACTGAAGCGCGCTATGCGCAGCAATTGATAAGCCTTGAAGGTCGTTGGTCGCTTCCTTACTTAGATTTGCCGGGCAGATTTCTTGAGTGCTATTTAAAAGGTACTTTGCTTGATAATCAAAAAATGACTGATCAGAAATAATCTCGACGACCGGCAGCGCCTTAAGTTCTCCACCCACACTCGAATTACCCATCACGCCGCATGTAAACTCGCGCCCCTTAATACATTCCTCTACAAGAATTGACCCATCCTCTTTCATGGCAGAATCTAGCGCCAATTGAAGCGCGTGTTCGGATTCAACGATCGATACCCCAATACTTGAGCCCGACTGATTTGGTTTAATAACACAAGGATACCCGATCTTCTCAACTATTTGTTGATGAATGGCTTGGCAAGACAAGTTGGAAACCGATTGAAATGTCAAACTTTTCGGTACTGAGAGACCGGCTAACGAAACCATCTTAGACGCTTGAACCTTATTCATGCACAAGGCACTCGCTAAAATCCCAGACCCTGTATAGGGAACTCCCATTAATTCAAAAAGCGCCTGGATCTTGCCGTCTTCACCAAAAGCCCCATGAAGTGCGATAAATGCAACATCAAAATCTAATTTTTGTTTCCCTGGATGAAGCACCCCTACATCTATAGATTTGTTTGTATCCAAACGCACCCAGTCCCCATCCTCTTTTATCTCTACCAAAAAGGGAGTGTATTTTTCTGAAGAGCTTAGGTGTTTAAGCACCTGGGCTCCAGATTTAAGTGAGACCGAGCGCTCATTGGAGCTCCCTCCACAAATAATGGCGACCTGTATTTTTTGTGGTGTATTTTTCAACATAAATTGTATTGAGGATACCGAATAAGATACTTTATTGGAAGATATTTTTCTTAGATATGGCTGCGGGCGGCCCCTGAGTAACAGAGACCGCCCGCGGCGAGCTATCACGGCTCGATATAAGAGTAGATGGCAGGACCCCCCCCGTACGAGGGCATCCATCTGGTTCCCGAAGTTGAAGTGCCAGATCTCCGGACCGTAGCAGGTGAATCCAGCCCTCACCATCGCCAGGATCAGACGCTCACGACGCTCGCAAATCCGACGGTCCGGACCCGCGAAGCGTTCACGACGCAGCCGCATGTGATAGAAGGCCCCGGCGTTCTCCTCCATCCAGTCGAAGGGCACACCGAGATTGACGGGCTGACCATCCTCATAGAGCCAGACATCGATCGAGCCACCCGTGGCGTGCGGACTGGGCTGCTGCGGATCGCTCGAAGGCCAGCTCACGTAGGTGCGGTTCGCTTCCCTCAGGCTCGCCTGCACATCGGGCGACAGCTCCTCGAACAGCGCTCGAACCTGCTCGCGATTGAGTCCGGCGAATCGATCCTTCAGCCCCAGCTTGGCGCTGGTGAACTCGCGCATGTAGTACCAGAAGAGCTGCTCCTGGAGGCTCACGGGGCGTCACCCGTCATACACCTTGAGATCGTACCCTTCCTCGAGAAGAGTCTGGCGCGCTCCGAGGAAGCGCTCCAGCACCTCCTGACGAAGAAAGACCCTCCTGTCAGTCGTGAGCTGCATCACGTCTGCGTAGTACGGTTCACAGTGCTGCTCTGGCACCTGGACGAGCGGCTGACCGCACTCGACGATCGGGAGCTGCCGCCAGCTCCCACGACGATACGCGGCGAGCGTCTTCACGCGCTCGAACTGCAGCCGAACGGAATCACCCACCTTCACGAGAGAATGACCGATCTTCATGACGCCTCACCTCCTGTTGTTCTGATAAGGCATATTTAATTGATCATGTTTTACAAAAATTTGTAAATTTACAGGAATCAACCAAATATCAACTAATGTATTATTTAAAGATGTTAAATATACTAAATCATATCTATTAACAGCATATCCATTAATAGTACCACCAGTTTTATTTACTTGAACATATAATGTATTAA
>CAZRDS010000048.1:0-707 GCA_964598895.1 uncultured Gammaproteobacteria bacterium
CTGGGGTTCCATCCTCAAGGAATGGCATGTCTGCGACTGGCACGATCTTCGAAATAACACCCTTGTTTCCGTGACGACCAGCGAGCTTGTCTCCGGCCTGGATCTTACGCAAGTCGGCTACCGTCACAACGATCTGACGAAGCACACCTGGCTGCAGTTTATCTCCGGCTTCGCGTGAGAAGATTTTCACATCAACGACTTTGCCGTGTTCACCGTGTTCCAAACGCAGCGAGGAATCGCGTACATCACGAGCCTTCTCTCCGAAAATGGCACGCAACAATTTTTCTTCGGCTGACAAATCGGTTTCTCCCTTTGGGGTGATCTTACCGACCAAAATGTCACCAGACTTCACTTCTGCACCAATACGGACAATACCGTTCTCATCCAAGTTACGAAGACGTTCTTCGGAAACGTTTGGGATATCGGAAGTAACAACTTCAAGTCCAAGCTTTGTATCACGTACATCCAAGACATGGTGCTCAATGTTGATCGAAGTAAAGCGATCTGTGTGCACCAAACGTTCGCTCAAAATAATAGCGTCTTCGTAGTTGTAGCCATCCCAGCTCAAGAACGCACAGAGAACGTTCTGACCCAGAGCGAGCTCTCCACGCTGACAAGATGTTCCGTCAACCAAGACTTCTCCGGCGTACATCTTCTGACCCTTCGAGACGACTGGGCGCTGGTTGACACACGTCGAGTGGTTCGAG
>CAZRDS010000048.1:717-3348 GCA_964598895.1 uncultured Gammaproteobacteria bacterium
TCCTTGGAATTCAACGTGGTTTCCAGAAACAGACACGACCACACCGTCATCAGGAGCGATCAGCACCTGACCGGAGTCGATCGCAGCCCGACGCTCAACCCCTGTTCCCACAATTGGGGCATCAGGTTTGATACATGGCACGGCCTGACGTTGCATGTTCGTTCCCATCAACGCGCGGTGACCGTCATCATGTTCCACGAACGGAATCAGAGAGGTACCGATCGAGAGAATCTGTTTGGATGACACGTCAATGTAGTCAATTTCCGACACATCCACGATCGTTGGTTCTCCGTTCTTACGAGCAGGAGCACGCGCAACCAAGAATTTTCCATCACGACCGATTGGGGTGGTTGCAGGCGCAGTTGTTCCACGCTCTTCGGCAAAGGCGTTCAAGTAGACGATCTCATCCGTCACGGTTGGATTGATCGGCAATTTTTCGATCGACACTTTGGCCAATTTCTCAGCGACTTTTTTGTCGATTTCTGTTCCTGCTTTGGCAACGAGTTTGCCTTCGCCATCGTTCACATCGAGACGTAAGATTTCACCAACCGCTTCTTTTCCATCATTTTTTGCCCAGTTGTGTACGCGGCGATAGGGTGTCTCAATAAATCCGTATTCGTTGATACGCGAGTAACACGACATGTGACCCACAAGACCAATGTTTGGTCCTTCTGGTGAGGCAATCGGACAAATGCGGCCGTAGTGGGTGCGGTGCACGTCACGGACATCAAAGCCAGCACGTTCGCGAGACAATCCACCAGGACCCATCGCAGACAAACGGCGCTTATGTTCAAGTTCAGACAATGGATTTGTCTGGTCCATGAACTGCGACAACTGCGAGCTCATGAAGAATTCACGCACGGCACCAATGACTGGACGAGCGTTGATGAGTTTCGCTGGCGTCAGCGTATCGATGTCGAGCGTCGACATACGATCACGAACAATGCGCTCCATACGGGCGAGACCGATGCGGAACCGACCCTGCGCGAGTTCCCCAACTGCACGCACGCGGCGGTTTCCAAGGTGATCCACGTCATCCGCATCTTCTTGCGAGATGTTGAGGTGGATGATCTCTTTCAAAATCAAGACCAAATCTTCCTTCGACAAGATACGTGATTCTTCTTTCAAGACTTCCTCACGTTCAGCCTTCAGACCAAAACGATGATTGAACTTGTAACGACCGACCGAACCCAAGTCGTAACGATCGAAGTTGAAGAACATCGATTGCACGAGGGTACGGGCGTTATCTGGTGTTGCAAGATCTCCTGGACGAATACGCTTGTAGATTTCGATATGTCCGGACTCTTCATCCTTGGCAGCATCCTTGCCCAAGGTCGAATCGATGTAGCGATTCAAGGGGTGGATATCAACGTCGGTGAAAAGCGCTCGAATTTCGTCGTCGTGACCAACACCGAAGGCGCGCAACAAGGACGTAGCCGCCACTTTGCGCTTGCGATCGATTTTAACCCAGATGACGTTGTTGCTATCCGTCTCAAATTCCAACCAGGCTCCGCGGTTTGGAATGATCTTCGCTCCATACTGTTTGCGGCCATGGTTCAACTCAGCGCTGAAAAAAGCACCAGCGGAACGTACCAGCTGCGACACGATCACACGCTCAATTCCGTTGATGATGAACGTTCCACGCTCTGTCATGAGTGGAAGATCTCCAAGATAGACTTCCTGGTCCTTTGAAGCTCCTGTGCGGCGGTTGGTCAGACGTGCTTTGACGCGAAGGGCGGCTTCAAAGTTCACGTTCTTGGCCGTCGATGTCTTTTCGTCGAATTTTGGCTCGTCAACAAAATAATCATCCAAATGCAATTCGAGATCGCGACCAATAAAATCTTTGATCGGCGAAATCTCTTTAACCAGCTCACGAATACCCTCTTGGACAAACCAACGATAGGAGTCCTTTTGGACCTCAATGAGGTCAGGGAGGGCCATCGCATCACGAGTCGCGGTAAAGTACCGACGCTCGACGTCAACGGAAGGCTGGCGACGGAAAATCATATAAAACGGCTGAGGGGAGTTAACACACTCTACAATTGAACGCGGGACGAACGAGCGAGGACCTCGCAGCCGGTGGAAGTTCGTGTCCGTTTCAACCAAGAGTGGAGCCGAGATGTAAAAACCTGTCACAACCGTCTTGAAGCGCAAAATCCCCTCCCAGATGGTTATCGGGAAGGGTTCTAAGCGTTACAAGCGCGAAGTCTGCATGGGCAAAGCAGGCATTTGATCAAAATATCGATCGTTGAGGTAGGTTTTTCCGCGCGAAATGTACCATTCAGACATGCAAACGTCAACTTCAGGGCTTTGGCATTATTTTTTGGCTCTATTGAGAAGAAAAATATGAAGCAAAGAGGATCAGAGTGACGTTCAAGGAGAGAAAAAGACCTATTAAACCTGTTGGAGGCGCGGTTGCGGCGGGGAGGCCAGCACAGCACACCCCGCCGCACGACGAGTTCGGCGATCAGCGCGAGCGCTTCGTTCGCAGCACAGTCACGCCGAGATCGAGGCCACTGCGCGCGCAGAAGCACCAGAAGGCCAGGACGAAATGCGGGGTCTCCTCCCCGCTCTTGGGGGGCCAGTACTCACCGACGAAGGCACAGGCGTGAGCCCGATCTCCCTCGTTGA
>CAZRDS010000048.1:3358-9425 GCA_964598895.1 uncultured Gammaproteobacteria bacterium
CAGTAGTAACCATCGGCGAGGTCTGGGCTACTCGGGGAAAGACCAGCCGCCACACAGATCAGATAGTGGAAGAGCTGGCATACGAGCGCCGGGACCTCCTTCGTGTTGAGGATGATCTTGGTGCTACCGACCGCGAGCTCGAGCTGCTGGATCGGCTCATCCTCGGGCTGGTAGCCCATCGCCGCCACGAGAAGGGTCAGGTTGTCTGCGAACTTGGGACCGAATTCGACACGTTGCATCATCGTCCTCGTCATTGGTGTTGGAGCATCTCACCTTCGTGAGTCGGAGGGGAACGCCACTCCTCTTTGATTCGTATTTTATTATGAACGAACGATGGCTTAGATTAAGCCAAAAACACATTTTAGTCAAAAATAGGGCTCTTTTAAGGTCGAATCCTCTGCAACCGCAAAATCAGCACTATCCTCAGATTATACACAGCGAGAAGGTTGTATTTTTATTTCAAAAAATGGCCTCAGGAGAGCGATTCCACCGCTCAACCCAGCAAAAGTTAGTAATATTTTATTGCTGGTAATCCCAGGGTCCCGTATTCTAGAGAGGTGGGAGGAACTGAGGGGATCGGTAGGGCACCGAGCCAGAACCTTCCTCACCGTTTGGACAACGAGATGGTCTGTTTGTTCAGATGGACTAAACAAGAATGATGGCTGAATGAAGCCAAATTTCTTCTTAGATGTACCTTGTCGCTTGACAGAATAGTTGAATTATATTATTCTTTCTGGTCATGTTTATTGTTATTTTCGATCTCTGCAGCGTTTTGGAGGGTTCCCAGCCGCCGCTGGAACAAGACTGTTGTTTGACTCTTCTGGGCTTCGGCTCGGACGCCTCATTCACTGCCTTGCGGTCTATCGGGTCTTCGGACCATTGATAGCCACCTCCCACCCTCCAAAACGCTGACGAGATCGAACAAGAGATAAAGAGGACGACCTCCACGGGAAACCGAACACGGCAACTTGTGGAGCAGGACGATGAAGATAGGTTCGGGGGCTACGGCTCCCTCCCCCCATCATTAGTCGGCCATACGTCCCAAAGCGTCTCCGGACGCCCCGGGACTTTCACCTCTTTATCTTTCGTTCGATCCGTTCGCCTTCAAAATAGGGGTTGATCATCGGTGGTTCTCCACCCGAGCTATGCATTTTTCTGTCTCTGGCGCTTGCCAGACCCAGCTTCGCTAAGGCTTGTAACGCTTGCGGCTTTGTGCCAAGAGAGTGTTGATGGTCAACCCGTGTTTTGCAGCAAGCCGTATCCGAATAAGATCAACTATTGCGAGTCGTGATCAGAGAGCTGGACTCATTAAGTCTAGCTCCCTGCCCACGATGAGAATCGACGGCGGGAGAAAGACTCCTCAATGCGTGCAACGATTTGCCCGACCTGCGGGCACACTCTCAACGAGACCGAGACTGTGAACGTCGATAAACCGGCGACGCAGCCCGCTGAGGGTAGCCCGATGAACATGTTCATCACCATCGCCATCATCTTCAGTTTGGCTTGGGCGGTGTACGCCTTTCTCATCAAGCCCACCAGCTGCTGAATCCTCGTCGGTGGAAGTTGAGTGGTCATCACCGCTCCTTCCGTCTCATCCCCGTTCGGGCGCTCCGACCGCCCGACATTCCCTGTTACTTTCTCGCAAAAGAGGAAGCAAGAGGGAGAACACGCACCCATCTAAACAGATGGGTGCGTGTTTGCTTATTTTGTACAAGCCAATTGCTTGACGAGGTCTCAAAATCTTCGTAAGCTCCATTGAACCTGGTTTGAGTCTGCTTGATGCATACAAATCGTCTCTCAGATTGCGGATCGCTGTACACCTCTTTGATTGGCCAACAATGCGGCTCATTCGGAGTCCTTCCGGATAAGCATCTCTGCATTACCGGACAATCATTCTCTGGCGTGATAGCGCTTCGCAGTTAGGGAGATGATTTTTGATAAAAAATATGGCGGGTTTCTTCAGCCGTTTTGCCACGGCGTTTTTTTGCCTGGATGACAATGACGGTTGGGCCCGATGGGATATCTATCGTAAGCTTGAAGGCTCCATCCCCTTCCACAATCGCTGGGCGACCATTAATCAACACGGATGCATCTGACTCTGTCTTCCCTTGGATATCAACGACCGGGCGCGCTAATCGTTCGCCTTCTTTTGGCGCATTGACGACCAGTGAAGGGGCTGCCGTGACCGCACGTACTTGATAAAAAACATAACCGCCCATAGCGCCAGCGAAAATAACGAGCGCAAGAATCGTAAATACGCGTGACCAAACAGTGAAGTTGAACCAATGAACGCGCTCTAACGGCAGCAGCTCTTCTTTTGTACGTTTACGTGTACGTAATTTAAAGTTCGCTCGATATTTTTCCAGGTAGTAGCCCTGCTGAATCGAGTAGACCGAAAGATAGGAACGAAATACCTGCTCAAAATACAGCGGATCTGAAATATCTTCCCAACGCTCCTCTTCGAGTGAACGGATCGCGCCTTCCGATACTTTACTGAGGTGAGCTGCTTCGGCACGTGTTAGACCGGCTTTTGTTCGGAGCTCAATCAGGTCATGACCTAAGCCACCGTCGGGATTAATGCGTTTCTGAATGAATCCCATAGGCAGCTCCTACGATTCTTCTTCCGTCTGTTCTGGCGTGGGCTGACCCGTGAATTCCATCTGTCGACCAAAGTCCGCTTTCAGAATTTCACGTGGTTTGGCGCCGTCGGAAGGGCCAATAAAACCGTCTTGCTCTAATAAATCGAGGAGACGCGCCGCACGGGCATACCCAACCTTCAAGCGACGTTGAAGCAAAGATGCAGAGGCTTTTCCGGCACGAATAATCTCCTCTTTCGCGTCCGACATGAGCGGATCGTCATCTTCGCCACTTCCACCCGCCCCACCGCCGATCGAACCAGCACCACCTGAGCCGTTCGCACGTTGGGTGACATTGTAATCGTAATCCGCTGGATCGTACTTTGACTTGATGAACTCAACGACACGAGAAATTTCAGTATCCGAGACGAATGCCCCTTGAACACGCTTTGGAGTCGCGAGCTCAGCCGTTGAGAGCAACATGTCTCCACGACCAATGAGTTTTTCTGCCCCTTGCTGGTCGAGGATGGTACGCGAATCGATGGAGGAAGCAACGGCGAAGGCGATACGTGCTGGCACGTTGGCTTTGATAAGTCCTGTAATCACATCAACAGACGGACGCTGGGTGGCGAGAATCAGATGGATTCCGACAGCACGAGCCATCTGTGCAAGACGAACGATTGGCCCTTCAATTTCAGACGAAGAGGTCGCCATCAAGTCAGCCAACTCATCTACGATGATCACGAGGAATGGGATCTTGTCTTCGACACGAGCGTTGTAACTTGCGAGGTCACGTGCACCGACTTTTGAAAGGAGATCATAACGGTGATCCATCTCACGCAGAGCCCACTTGAGCGCATTCACTGTTTCATTTGTTTTTGTGATGACGGGTGTCACGAGATGCGGCAAGCCATTGTATACCTGAAGTTCAACACGCTTTGGGTCAACCATCAGGAATTTCAGCTCTTCAGGGCTGAAGGTATAGAGAAGCGTCATGATGATGACGTTCAAACAGACAGATTTTCCAGAACCCGTCGCTCCAGCCACCAACATGTGCGGCATACGGCCGAGATCAGCCGTCCAAGGCTTCCCAGCGACATCTTTTCCAAGAATGAAGTTGAGCGCATTTGGCTTACGTTCACGGAATTCTTTTGATTCAAGGATCTCGCGCATTCCGACGGTTGCGACAGACAAGTTTGGAACCTCGATCCCAACAAGAGATTTCCCCGGGATAGGGGCTTCAATACGAATCGGATGAGCAGCCAGTGCAAGCGCTAAGTCGTTATGCAAACCCGTGATACGCGAAAGCTTAATTCCCGCCGATGGTTTGAGGGTGAATTGTGTAACCGTTGGACCAATGGAGACCTCTCCCATATCGACAGGGATCCCGAATTTCTCCAGGGTACGACGAATCATCTCGCGATTATGCGAAACATCGCCTGAGGTTGGTTTTTGATCGCGCTTATCAAGCAGATCGAGAGGGATTTCGATTTTTGGATAATGCTTTTTTGGCTTCTTTACTGGCACCGGGGCAACAAGATCTTCCTCTTCCTCCTCTTCCCCTTCTGGAAGATCCACATCCTCGCCCTCCTCATCTTCAAGTACTTCTTCTCCTTCTTCTTCTGAAACCTCTTCACCTTCTTCTGGACTCACAGCTGCCTGGAACGCTGGACTTTGATCATAGGAAGGTGAGAACGCCGTGGTGGAGCTTGAACCTTTTGTCTCCCTCAGAAGAATCAGCTGCTTCACCGGCCAGGAAATGGCCTGTGCAATCAGGACACCTAGTTTTTTCAACCAGTCGATGATTGTTCGGATGTCTTCGATGGTCAGATTAAAAATCAGTAAGAGCGACGTCACAAACAATGCGCCAAAAAGAATACGGACACCCCATAATCCAAGCAGTCCGAGGAGTGGCGTCGCCAAGAGATACCCGAGCTTTCCACCCACTGCTCGCACAACTTGATCTGGTACAGGGCCAGCTTCAGGCACGGCCAAAATGTGCATGAACGGATTGAACGAGAGGAAAAACAAACAGAGGCCAATGGCATTCTTCAAACGCAATTGAAAACGATCCGGAGCGGCCAAGTGATAAACAATGACAAGCGAAATGAAGGGCAAGAAGAAACGATCCCAACCAAAAACCCAAGTCAGAAGTCCATCTAAACGCGCTCCCAAGGATCCACCTAGATCAAACATTCCGAAGAACAGAAGAAGCGAAAACGCGCATAGAAAAACTACGGCAACGCTTCGCTTCGTTTCTGCGTCCAGCTTAAAATCAAAGTAAGAGCGTTTTCGTCTGGCCATGATAGGGAGATTGTACCCGTCCTTCCTTCATCTGACGAGGTTAGCTTTCTTGACCCTCCTCATTTTCTTCCTCCCCATCTTCATCTTCGGCCTTTCCACGACCTGTAACGCTCCCCGCTTGGTTGTCTTCACGTGACTGCCAAGCCTCAAGACACTTTGCACGGATTTGTGCCAAGAGCTCTGGTTTTTCCTTGAGCGCTTGTTTGGCGACCTCACGACCCACTCCTAGCTTTTCCGCTTCAAACGAGTAGGTATTCCCAGACTTTGTGACCACTCCAAGGTCCACACCCGCATCGAGCATGTCGCCAGGAATGGAGATCCCTTCGTTATACATGATATCGAACTCACAGGTTCGGAATGGAGCTGCCACCTTGTTTTTCACGACCTTGATCTTCACGCGGTTTCCAATGATCTTTTCTGCGACCTTAATATGAGCCGCTCGACGGATCTCAATGCGCATGGAGGAATAAAATTTGAGCGCGTTACCCCCTGTGGTCGTTTCTGGGTTCCCGAAGACGATTCCGATCTTTTGACGAATCTGGTTGAGGAAAATTACGACTGTATTGGAACGAGAAATAATAGCCGTAAGCTTACGGAGCGCTTGGCTCATAAGGCGTGCGTGTAACCCCATGTGCTGATCCCCCATTTCACCTTCGATTTCTGCACGAGGCGTAAGGGCTGCAACGGAGTCGACCACGATCACATCAACCGCGTTGGAACGAACAAGTGTTTCAACGATATCGAGGGCTTGTTCTCCGTTATCTGGCTGAGAAATGAGCAGTTGATCGACTTTCACACCCACTTTACGAGCATAGTCTGGATCGAGAGCGTGTTCTGCATCGACGAACGCGGCTACTCCACCCATTTTTTGAGCCTCGGCGACGATGTGCATTGCAAGCGTTGTTTTTCCGGAAGATTCTGGACCAAAAACTTCAATGACGCGGCCACGTGGGACACCAAAGACACCGAGCGCCAAGTCGAGCGAGAGACACCCTGTTGGAATAGACTCTACCTGCATCTTGCGTGCTTCGCCCAGACGCATGATTGAGCCTTCACCGAATTTTTCTTTAATCTGATCAATCGCTCCTTGCACGGCAAGGGAGCGCCCATCGTTTCGTTCCTCAGAAGATTTGCGAGCCATAAAGTTCAAAAGAAAATGAAGTGTTCTATTTATGTTCTAATCGTAC
>CAZRDS010000049.1:0-1045 GCA_964598895.1 uncultured Gammaproteobacteria bacterium
TTTCTTGAGACCGAACTTCTTACGTTCCTTGGCACGTGGATCACGTGTGAGGTTGCCCATTTTCTTGAGCGTCTTGCGCCAGACCGGGTTGAGCTCGATCAAGGCACGGGAAAGTCCCAAACGGACTGAATCGGCCTGACCACGAACGCCTCCACCCTGCGCCTCGGCAGAAATGTCGACAGCACCCTCCAATCCAACTGCCTTAAGCGTATCAGTGATCAAGTTACGGAGCTCAAGTGGACCAAAGTAGTCATTCAACTGGCGTCCGTTCACCGTGATCTGACCTGTTCCCTTTTTGAAAAGACGAACTTTGGAAACGGAGGTCTTGCGGCGACCAAGCGCGTAAATATACTCGCCGGTTGGAGCCACGATTTCAACTTTCGTTTCTTCCGCAGCTGCTTTCACCGCTGGCTTCTTCGCGCGTGGTGCACGAGGCGCCTTTGGCTTGGCTTCCTTGGCGTCTGGTTTGACTTCTGTTGATTCCATAAGATTATTTCTTGACGATGATGAGGCGAACCATGCGATCAGCCTGAGTGCGGTTCTTTGGCAGCATGTATTTCACAGCGTGACGAAGAATTTCCCCTGGTTTGTCGATCTGAAGCTTCGCAACGGGCAAACGCGTGATACCACTTGGGCGGTTAGAAGAACGGAACAAAACCTTCTGTTCCATTTTCTTTCCTGTGTATTCAAGCTTATCGGCATTGATGACACGAACGGTTGCGCCGGAATCGATGTGAGGAACGTAATCTGGCTTGTTCTTCCCCATCAAAAGTTCAGCAATCTGGCACGCCAAACGACCAACCACTTTGCCAGCGGCGTCAATCGTGATCACTTCACGTGTGAGCTTTTTTACAGCTGGAGCTTTTTTGGTGCTAGTAGGCATAGCTTAGGCAACGAGTTGAATTTGGGCCATTTCCGCACCATCCCCTTTGCGGCAGCCGAGCTTAATAATACGCGTATAACCACCTGGACGTGTCGCATAGCGAGGACCAAGTTCTTCCAAGACCTTATCGACGACTGTTTCTGTCATGAGCACCTTGAGGAG